>DAIQBR010000170.1:0-7278 GCA_036781105.1 Kiloniellaceae bacterium | reverse complement strand
CCGCGACGGCGGCGATGAAGGCGCCCGAGGGGCCGACGAAGCGCTTCTTGCGGCGGAACAGGTCGTAGAGCATCAGCGCGCCGTCGCGCTGGCGCGGCTTCACGTCCTCGCGGATCTCCAGCCCTTCGCGCTCCGCCTTGCGCAGGGCAGAGCGCCACTTGCCGTGCAGCCCGCCCAGCAGCGTCTCTTCGTCGGGGGCGAGGTCGAGCCAGGCCGAGCTGTAGCCGGTGACCACGCGGCGCAGGCCCTGGCGCTCGATCAGCTCGCGGCTCAGCGGGTCGTCGGGCAATTCCGGCAGCCAGGAGAGGAAGTCGAAGCGGCGGCTGCGATAGTGCCGGGCGATGTCGCGGCAGACCGCGGCGCCCGCCGGATCGGTCAGCGGATCGAGCAGCCACAGCGGCCCGCGCAGGATGCGGGTGATGCCGACACACCAGTAGTCCTTGCGGAAGGCCTGGACCAGGGCCAGCGGTCTTTCTCCCGCCACCAGGAGATGCCGCTCGACCTTCTGGCCGTGCTGCGCGGCGGTCGCCTCGCCGTAGGCCCAGGACTGCTCCAGGCTGGCCTTGCCGGCGGCGCGGTAGAGGTCCTCCCACTGCGCCCGTTCGGCGGGCTGCCAGATTATCGGGAGTTCGGCGCTGTGGTCGGCGCTTGCAGGGGTTTCGGCCAGCATGGCCGGCAGTTTCCCGGTTTTCCGCGGCCCCGGCAACGGATAGTGTCGCGCCATGAAAGCAGGCAAGGACACATCCCGCAGCGTGCAGGGACAGGTCATACCCAGGCGCCGTTTCACGCGCTGGGCCGCCTGGTATTTCCTGCTGTACTTCTGCCTGCCGGTGCTGGCGCTGGGCCTGGTGGTCGACGCCCTGCTCTACCTCTTCACCGGGGTTTTCGGCCGCTGTTACGCGCTGTTCTGCCTCTTCGGCTGACCGGGAAAGGCTTCAGCTCACCGAGACGGCTTCCACCGTGCGCCGTCCCATGGCGGTGAGGGACACCGAATAGACGCCGGGGCTGACCTCGGTGGTGGTGATCCAACCCTTGGCGCGGCATTCCTGCAGCGTGCGCCAGAGGATGGTTTCCTGCGGCTGTTCGGTCACCGCGATGTCCCCGGACATGCGGAGCAGTTCGAGAACCAGCTGTTGCTGGGGAAGAAGACGGGGCAAGGGCCGGAACCATTCTGCTGCGGATCAGGGGCGCCGGGCGAAGCGTCGAATCGCCGTCTTCGCGCCGGGCCGGCAGCTTACCCTGTCCGGGTGGCGCTTGCGAGGGCGCACACCCGGCCTTTTACGCCCGCCGGACCCGTGGCCTAGTGGCGCATGCCATCGGCGAGGACACGGCAGAGCTGGCTGACGGCCTCTTGATGCCGGTCGTTGCTGATGCGCGTGAAGTTGCGCGCCAGGTCCAGGCACATGCGCTGGCGTTCGTTCAGCGGACTGTCGTCGCTGTTCAGCCCTTCATAGAAGAAGCCGATGTCGACGCCGAGGACGCGGGCGATTTCGAACAGGCGCCCGGCCGACACGCGGTTGATGCCGCGCTCGTACTTGTGGGCCTGCTGATAGGTCACGCCGATCATCTCCGCCAGCTGCTGCTGGGTCAGGCCCAGCATGGTGCGGCGCTCACGGATTCGCTGACCGACGTACTTCTCTACGCTCTGGATGTTTGCAGTTACGGTTTCCACTGCGGCGATCCTTCCAGTTGGGGGTTGTTCCAGAAGGCGGATAACCAAATCGATGAAATTAACCTAATCAAATCGACTGTCCATATAATCACTTCATAGAAGAAATATGGCAAGAGCTTTTTCGCCAGCTTGGGCGCCGAAGGTTGATTTCTGTTCCGGCGGGTTGAGAGAGTGGCCGCCCTCGGACCACACGCTGTCAGCAATTACCCCTTTTATATCAATATCTTCCATGACGTTCGGATGCGCCGGGAACGGCCCGGGCCGTCCGCCCTCCTGAGAGTGCTCAATCGGAGGTCTGTCTCTGCGCGCTCCCGGGCGCGCGGCCGATCTGGCTGTGAAGCGGCCCCTATGGGCCGGTCGCCTCGGCCACGGGCTCTCCGGCGGCTTCACGCTCTGGATGAATTACATGGTTCGCCATGTGCCGACTTCCAGGGTCAAAATAGGGGCGGGAAGGGTGTTGCGGTCCCGAAAATGATCCGCCGGGCGGCGCCGCTCGCCTGCGGGCGGGACAGCGGCCGCCGGCCCGGCTCGATGGGCGCTTTGAGGGCCACCGTCGCGCGGTTTTGGCGCCGCAGCCGCCCGTTGTCCTGCGCCGGGTTCCGGCTATGCTGTCGCCCGAGACAGCGAACGGGGCGGAACGGCAGGGAACAGTCGTGGGGGATGGCCGGTGAGAGGTGAGCCGTGACGGCCGGGGGCGGCCGCGACGGACAGCAGACCTTCGGGTTCCTGCTGCTTCCGCAGTTTTCCATGCTGGCCTTCAGCTCGGCGGTGGAGCCGCTGCGCGCCGCCAACCGGCTGTCCGGCAAGTCCCTCTACGACTGGCGCATCCTCACCGCCGACGGCAGCCCGATCCATTCGTCCAGCCGCATGCACCTGCTGCCCGACGCCAAGCTGGAGGATTGCGGCAGGCTCGACTTTCTCATCGTCGTCGCCGGCCTTGCCGTGCAGCGCCTGCGCGACCCGGCGGTGATCGCCGCCCTGCGCCGCCAGGCGCGCAGCGGCTGCAGCCTCGGGGCGCTGTCGACCGGCAGCTACCTGCTCGCCTGGGCCGGACTGCTGGACGGCTATCGCTGCACCGTGCATTGGGAGAACCTCGATGCCTTTCGCGAGGACTTCCCCGATCTCGACATCACCGGTGAACTCTTCGAGATCGACGGCCCGCGGCTGACCTGCTCCGGCGGCACGGCGTCGCTGGACATGATGCTGAGCCTGATCGGCGAATCCCACGGCCGCGACCTCGCCGCCCGGGTCGCCGAGCAATTCATCCACGAGCGCATCCGCGACACCCACGACCACCAGCGCATGAGCCTGCAGGGCCGGCTCGGGATCAGCCACCCCAAGCTGCTGCAGGTGATCGCCACCATGGAAGAGCATCTCGAGGAACCGCTGGCCCGCGCCGAACTGGCGCGCCGCGCCGGCCTGTCGACGCGCCAGCTCGAGCGTCTGTTCCGCCGCTATCTCGGCCGCACGCCGACGCGCTTCTATCTGGAACTGCGCCTGCACCGCGCCCGCGCGCTGCTGACGCAGACGGCGATGTCGATCCTCAACGTGGCGCTGGCCTGCGGTTTCGTCTCCGCCTCGCACTTCTCGAAGTGCTATCGCGAATTCTTCCACAAGATGCCGCGCGAGGAACGCCAGCAGGCCGGCGGCAAGCCGGCGGCGGGCGACGGTGACGTGGCGCCGGGCCTGCAGGCGGGCGGGCGGCCGCGCTAGCCGGCGTTCATTTGCTGTGTTGGAAGTTCAGACGGCGAGGCGGACGAAAGTGGCGCCCTCGGGCAGCAGCTCCGGCTCGCCGCCGGCGCGGCGGTAGACGTCGCTGCCCATCAGGGCCGCGTCGCGATGGCCGGTCAGGCTGGTCTGGGGCTGCGCCGCCTGGGCCCGGCCGGCGCTGGCCTGCTGGCCCAGCAGCTGGACCATGAAGGGCATCGAGGTGAGTCGCGAGAAGGTGACCGGCCTGTTGCCGCCGGCCTCGTCCCCGGTCAGCTGGCGCCGCTGCAGCCCTTTTTCCCGGCGGCTGCCGACACCCTCACCGACGGGGTCGCGATGCTGTCCCCGGCCCGCCTGACCTCGCTCGGCCTGGCCTCCTTCGCCGGGGTGGTAGCGCACCGGGGTGACCGGCACCACCGGCTTGATCTGCCGCCCGGCGCCGGCCTCCGACTGGGCAACAGCCGGAGCGCCCGCCGAAGCGACGGGTACGGGCAGGTGCTGCAGTCTTGGGACACCGGTCATGCCTGGGGGTCCACCGAGTTCTCTTTTCAGACCCTACAATAGATGCATCTTGTGAAAAATTTATCAAGCATTGATTCTAGTATGGTTTAAATTTTAACTATAAAAGTTAAGCATGATTTCTTGATAAATCCCAGTACTGATTGGCTTAACAAGTATACACCATAGATATTATTCCTGCGGCAAGGTTCTTCCTCCAGTATTTTATCCTTCTTTAAGGGCCGGCTGTCACCTTTGATTCCTCGCGGGCAAGGGAACGCCCGGGTCGGCCGGAGCCTCCTTTTTTTGAGGGGTTTCGCTTCAGGTAGGAGAACCGTGCCGTGCACAAAGCTGCCGCGACCGGCACACTGTCAAAGGACGATTGCCACAGGGCGCTCGCCCGTCTGGAGACGGCGCTGCGCGCCTCCGGCGACGTCGTCTACGAGTGGGATCTGGCCAGCGACCGCATCGCCTTCACCGGCGATCTGGGCAGCCTCTTCGGTGCCGTGCTCTCGCGCCTGCCGGCGACCGGCGAGGAGCTGCAGGCGCGCATCAATCCCGAAGACGTGCCGCGCCGCCGGCGCGCGCTTTCAGACCATTTCGCCGGCGTTTCCGACTACGACTGCGAATTCCGCCTGCGCACCAGCCAGGGGGAGTTTCACTGGCTGCACGACCGCGGCGCGGTGGAGTTTTCCCCGGCGGGCACCCCGGCGCGCATGTGCGGTGTCATTCGCCTGGTCACCCTGCGCAAACAGCAGGAGGAGCGCCTCGAATACCTCGCCAATTTCGACGACCTGACCGGCCACTTCAACAAGGTGCGCCTGCGTGAGGCCTTGGAGCACGCCCTGGCGCAGGCGCAGCGCTTCGGCCAGACCGGCGTCTACATGGTCATCGGGGTGGACCATCTCGACCGCATCAACACCGGCTACGGCTACGAGACCGGCAACGCGGTGCTGATCGAGCTCGGGCGCCGGCTCGACAACTATTTGCGCGCCGCCGATGTCATCGGGCGGCCGGGCGGCGACTTCTTCGGCGCTATCCTCAGCGCCTGCAGTGAGGAGACGGCGCAGAACGCCGCCGAACGCGTTCTGCAGTCGATGCGCGACAACCCGATCACCGTCGGCGTCGACAACGTGCACGTTACCGTCTCCATCGGCGCCATTGCCTTTCCCGAGGAGAGCAAGACCGCCGTCGACGCTATGACGAAGGCGGAAAGCGCCATGCAGCAGGCCAAGTCCGCCGGGCGCGACTGCCTGCGCTTCTTCGAACTCTCGGAGGAGCAGCGCCAGGGCTATCGCGCCTCCATGGACATCGGCGAGGAAGTCCAGCTGGCTCTGAAAGAGGATCGCATCGTCCTCGCCCACCAGCCCGTGGTCGACGCCACGACTCACGAGGTGTGCTACTTCGAATGCCTGGTGCGCATGTACGATCGCAGCGGCAAGCTCGTGCCGGCGGCCCACTTCGTGCCTGCCATCGAAAAGCTTGGTCTCATGCGGTCCATCGACAACCGCGTCCGCGACCTTGCGATCCGCCAATTGCAGCACAACCCCGGGATTTCCCTGGCCATCAATATTTCCGGCCTGACCGCGACCGAGCGCTCGTGGTTCCGCGGGCTGGTCGCGCGCCTCAAGGATCGCCCCGAAATCGCCCGGCGGCTGATCGTCGAGATCACCGAGACGGCGGCGCTGCAGGACATCGATGAGACCTCGCGCTTCGTCTCGGCCCTGCGTGCCTTGGGCTGCAAGGTGGCGCTCGACGACTTCGGCTCGGGCTTCACCACCTTCCACCACTTGAAGGCGCTGACGGTCGACGTGGTGAAGATCGACGGCTCCTTCATCCGCGACATCACCACGGATACCGAGAACCAGATCTTCATCCACAACCTGCTGGCCCTGGCGCGGGCGCTCCATGTGTCCACCGTGGCGGAGTGCGTGGAGACCAGCGCGGACGCCGAGTACCTCTCCGGCATCGGCATCGACCTGCTTCAGGGCTACTACTTCGGCCGCCCGGAGATCGATGGCTACATCACGGCGGCGGACGGGCAGATCACCGCGCTGCCGGCCAAGGCGCTGGCAAGCGGCGGCAGCTGACCCGGCAGAGCCCGGCACCGGCGTGAAAACCGGGTCCGGGGCCTGCGGATCAGATCACGGCTTTTCTTTGTTGAGAGTGTCGATCTGCTTCTGCAGCTGATCGATCTGCGCCTTCAGGGCGTCGAGCGATTCCTTGGCGCCGGCGCTCTGGCCTTGCGGCCCGGCGGGTTTGCCCGTCTGCGCTTCTCCGGGACTGCCTTCACCGGGCTTTCCTTCCCCCGCCGTTCCTTCGGCACCGGCGAAGGGCGAGAACATGCGCATGGCGCTCTCGAACAGCGCCATGTTCTGCTTGCCCATCTCCTCCAGGTTGCCGAAGGGGAACATGCCGCCGAAGGTCTCCTGCATCGACTGGCGCATGCGGTCCTGGTTCTGGGAGAAGGCCCCCATCATGTGCTCCAGGTATTGCGGCACCATCCACTGCATGGAATCGCCGTAGAAGGAGATCAACTGGCGCAGGAAGTTGATGGGCAGCAGGTTCTGTCCCTTGGACTCTTCCTCGACGATGATCTGGGTCAGCACCGAGCGTGTGATGTCGTCACCGCTCTTGGCGTCGTAGACCACGAAGTCGACGTCTTCCTGTACCATCTGGCAGAGGTGGTCGAGGGTCACGTAGCTGCTGGTCGCCGTGTTGTAGAGCCGGCGATTCGCGTATTTCTTGATGATGATCGGCCCGTCGCCGCCACCCTTCTTGCCGTTCTTGTCAGAGCCAGCCAAGTTCCATTGCCTTTCCCGTACCTGGCCTGTTTCAGGAATGTCCCGGCTTGGGATTTCCGGGTCGGCGCGGCTTCCATCGGGTCGGAAGCAGGGCCGCTTGAAACAGGCGAGGACGTGTTTCCCTGCAGTTTCGGCCGCGGACTGTCCGGTCGGCTGTGCTGCGTCATCGCATTTGCACGCCCCCCGCAGGAGCGATCTTCCATCACCTTGCGCGGAGCAGCCGGATCATTATACCGCATATGCTAATGGGATATTGCTGCGCCGCGTCAAGGACTGTCAACGTCTAGTCGTGGAAACTCCTTCCATCGCGCTGAAAGCCTAGCGGAAGTGCGGTATTTTGCGGTTTTGCTGCGCTGGCCGGCGGGGGCTATACTCCGCCGCGGCGGGGCCGAAGCAGAGCCCCGCAAGGGAGCCATGTGAAGGGATGCCGGACGATCATCGCGAGCCGGACGCGCAGGAACTGGAAGACCTGGCGCGCCGCTATGTCGATCTCTGGCAGGACCAGATGACGGCGCTGGCGGCCGATCCGGACTTCGCTGAGTCGCTGCAGAAGGTGATGGCCGCGATGGGCGTGGCGGCCAGCGGCCTGCCGGCCTT
>DAIQBR010000169.1:0-7620 GCA_036781105.1 Kiloniellaceae bacterium | reverse complement strand
GTTGGTGTACTTCTTGGCGATGGAGATCACCAGGCGCAGGTTGGCCTCGACCATCTCGGTCTTGGCCTTGCTGGCCTCCTTCTCGCCGGTCTGCACCGTCTTCACGATGCGGCGGAACTCGCTGATCGGCAGCTCGCTCTCGGCGGCGATCTCGGCGACCTCCTTGCGGATCACCTTCACGTCGTCGCCATAGCGTTCGGCGAACTTCGACCAGCCCTTGCCGGCCAGGCGCTTCACCCGGCTGACCCAGCGCGGGTCGAGCTCGCGCCCGAAGTAGTGGTCGAGGAAGTCCTGGCGGTCGACACCGCAGCGCTCGGCCATGCGCAGCATCTTGCCCTCGTGGGTGAGCAGGCGGCGATTCAGGCCGTAGAGCTGGTCGACCAGCTGTTCCAGGCGGTTGTTGTTGAAGTGCACGACCTCCATCAGCTCGACCAGCTCGTGCTGCAGCTTCTCGTAGCGCTTTTCGGTCTGCGGCGTGATCTTCTCGCCGCGCTGGAGGTGGGTCAGGCGCTTTTCCTGGACCTTGGTGATCTTCTTCCAGGTCTTGGAGATCTCGTCGAAGGTATCGAGCACCTGGGGCAGCAGCGCCGCTTCCATGGCCGCGAGGGAGATGGAGTTCTCCTCCTCGTCGTCCTCGTCGTCGTCGCCTTCGCCTTCGGCCTTCGTGGCCTCCTCTCCGGAATCCTCGCCGTCGGCCTTGGCGTTCTTGCCCTTGGCCTTGGCGTCGGCGTCCTCTTCGGCCGGCTTGGCATCAGCCGCCTTGCCCTTGGGCCCCTTGACCTTGTCGTCCTTGACCTCGGCGGCCTTGGCGCCCTTCTTGCCCTTGGCGTCCTTGGCCTCTTCTTTCTTGGCCCCTTCCTTGGGGGCGGGCTCGTCCTCCATCTCGGCAATCTCTTCGACCGCCTGGTTCATGGCGTCCTCGGAAGGACCGCCGCCGTAGGTGGCGTCGAGGTCGATGATGTCGCGCAGCAGGATGCGGCCCTCGATGAGAGCCTCGCGCCAGGCCAGCAGGGCGCGGATGGTCAGCGGGCTCTCGCAGATGCCGCCGATCATCTTCTCGCGGCCGGCCTCGATGCGCTTGGCGATGGCGATTTCGCCTTCGCGCGACAGCAGCTCGACGGAACCCATCTCGCGCAGGTACATGCGCACCGGATCGTCGGTGCGGCCGATGTCGTCGTCGTTCAGGTTGCCGGTGGCGGCCTTCTCGCCTTCCTTGCCGTCGTCGTCGCTCGAGGAGTCTTCCTGCTCCTCGTTCTCGATGACGGTGATGCCCATCTCCGACAGCAGGGACATGATGTCCTCGATCTGCTCGGAGGACATCTGGTCCGGCGGCAGCACGGCGTTCAGCTCGTCATAGGTGACGTAGCCGCGCTCCTTTGCCTTCGCGATCATCTTCTTCACGGCCGCGGACATGGAGTCCATCAGGGGGCCGTCGGAAGTCTCGTCACGCGATTCCGCCGTTTCAGCGTTCTCGTTCGCCTTGGTCGCCATTCAGCCAACTACCTCAAGATGCCTCGGCCGCCGCGCAGCCGCGTCGATGCGCCCCGACACAAAGCTTGCGCCGGCGCCCCTTGTTCTAAGAGTCCGCCTTGTCACTGCCAGATTGAAGCGTCGCTTCAAATCGGTCCAAGTCCACTTTGCGGCCTTCTTCTTCGTTCACGAGCCGCTGGCGCGCCTGCACCCGCTTCAGCTGCTCAGCCGTCATGTCTGCCGCCAGGGCCCGCGCCTCTTCGGCGCGCTGTGCCCCCGAGTGGCGATCACGCAGCACACCTAAAATGTGCACGACCGATTGCCGCGCCACCTCCGCAGAGGTGTCGGGACGGGCAAACCTGCCGTGAACATATACCTCCGGGCTCAAGAGCGTAGCCAAAAGCCCTGAAAACCCCTGATTGGAGAGGTGGCATTTCACACCTTCACTGTCAAGTTCCGCATGGCGAGCCACGCAATCAATCAGGGCCTGGCGGAGGGCGTTGAGATCGGCACTCAGGAAATCGATCCCGGCCAGATCCTCAACGAACTCAATTAATAAACTGTTATGGTTTATCAAGGTGGCAAGCAGCAATTGTTCCGGTCGTTCCGGGCGCAGAACGTCGCCCGGACGGCGCTGCCGGACCGGCAGTTCCGGTTCGGCCCAGCGCGGGCCGCCCCATTTCCCCCCGCCGAAGCCGCCGCCGGTCAGCGGCACTTCGAGTACCTCCGGCGCCTCCGAAACGCTGGCCGGCGCGCCGGTTTGCGCCGCCGGACCGCGCCCCGCCGCGGGCCGCCCCGCTGTAGCCGAAGACCGCCTCGAAGCGGCGCTCCATCTCCTGCCGGTAGTCTTCGCGCAGCTCCGGATCGCGGATCGCGCGCACCTGGTCGCGCAGCTCGGCGCGGATCGCCGCCCGGCGCTCCGGCGTGTCCGCCGGGCGGTTCTCGGCCGCCCGCCGCCATACCATGTCGGCCAGCGGCTGGGCGGCCTCCAGGATCGCCCGCAGCGCCGGCGCCCCCTGGCCGCGCAGCAGGCTGTCGGGGTCCTCGCCCGGCGGCAGCAGGGCGAAGAGCAGGCTCTTGCCCGGCTTCAGCAGCGGCAGCGCCCGCTCGGCGGCGCGGAAGGCGGCGCGCTGACCGGCGGCGTCGCCGTCGAAGCACAGTGTCGGCTCGGCGCAGAGCCGCCACAGCTCCTCGATCTGCTCTTCGGTGAGGGCCGTGCCGAGCGGCGCCACGGCGGCCGGGAAGCCGCCCTCGGCCAGGGCGATGACGTCCATGTAGCCCTCGGTCACCAGCAGCTCGCCGGTGTCGTGCGCCGCCTTGCGGGCGCGCGCGAGGTTGTAGAGCACGCGGCCCTTGTGGAACAGCGGAGTATCAGGCGAATTCAGGTACTTGGCCTTCGACTCGCCCAGCGTGCGTCCGCCGAAGGCGATCACCCGGCCGCGGCGGTCGGTGATCGGGAAGATCACCCGGTGGAAGAAGTAGTCGCGCAGATCCCCCTCGCCGGGGTCACCCCCTGCCCCGCTCTCGCCCTGCTCGGCGCGCTTCACCAGGCCGGCTTCCAGCAGCTGGTCGACGGTGATGCCGCGCGCGCGCAGGGCCTTGGCGAGGACGCCGCGCTGGCGCGGCGCAAAGCCGAGGCGGAAGGACTTCACGGTCTGCGGGTCGAGGCCGCGGCCGGCCAGGTAGTCGCGGGCCTCGCGCCCGGCCTCCGAGCGCAGCTGCTCCTCGAACCAGACGCAGGCGGCCTCCAGCACGTCGATCAGGCCGGCGCGCTTTTCGGCCCGCTCGCGATCCTCCGGGCGGGCCTGCGGCACCTGCATGCCGGCCTGCGCGGCGAGGCGTTCGACCGCCTCCGGGAAACTCAGGCCCTCCGAGTTCATGACGAAGTCGATGGCGCTGCCGTGGGCGCCGCAGCCGAAGCAGTGATAGAAGCCCTTCTCGTCGCTCACCGTGAAGGAGGGCGTCTTCTCGTTGTGGAAGGGGCAGAGCCCCGAGTGCTCGCGGCCCTTCTTCACCAGCTTCACGCGCCGGCCGACGACCTCCGAGAGGGTCAGCCGGTTGCGCAGTTCGTCCAGAAATTCCGGTGGGATCGCCATATTGCCACAGGTGGTGATCGGACGCCGGCGACTCCGGGCGCGCGGCGGTCGATCAAGCTATCAAAGGCGCCACGGCGGTGCATCCGGCGTGACGGCGGGTGCCGGGATATCTCTGTTGGTCACCCGGGGAGAGGTCGGTGGAAACCCACGCACAGCCTGTGGACAGGGGCAACAAAAGCCCGGGAGAACAAAGACTTGTGACGGTGCGTAACGGCCTGCTTCAGACCAGCGCTTCCTTCACGATGCCGCTGGCCTTGCCGAAGTCCATGCGGCCGGGATAGCGCTGCTTCAAGGTGGCCATGACCCGGCCCATGTCCTTCACACTCGAGGCCCCCAGTTCGCCGATCACCCCGTCGATAGCCGCGCGCATGTCGGTCTCGTCCATCTGCTTGGGCAGGAAGCGCTCGATGACCTCGATCTCCTCGGCCTCGCGCTTGGCCAGCTCGGGGCGTTGGCCCTTGTTGTACATCTCGATGGAATCGTGACGCTGACGCACCATCTTCTGGAGCATCTCCAGGATGGCCTCGTCGCCCAGGCCGTCACCGTTGCCCTTCGTCCGCTCGGCGATATCGCGGTCCTTCAAGGCGGCAAGGATGAGCCGCAGCGTCGAGGTCGCCAAGGCCTCCTTGGCCTTCATGGCGTCCTTCAGGGCGTCGTTCAGACGGGTGCGCAACATGGGTTGATGTACCTCCAACTCGCAAGGCGCGGGAGGTTAGCCCAATTCCCGGCAAATGGCAAAATGCCGAACGCAGACGTAAGTGATTGATTTTCCTAATGTATGAAGTTTTGCTCGGGCTTGACCAAGTGGGGGCTATCCCTTAAACATCAGGCCGCTCGCGTTCGAGGATCCGCTTCATGAACGATACACCCGAGACCCCAATCCCGTCCGTCAAGGACGGGGCGTCTTTCGCTGCGCCGATTCCCGCGCCGCCCGGCGTAACGGGAGCTTTGGTACTGGCGGACGGCAGCGTGTTCTGGGGCAAGGGGCTGGGCGCCGGCGGTCAGGCGGTCGGCGAGGTCTGCTTCAACACCTCGATGACCGGCTACCAGGAGATCGCCACCGATCCCTCCTACGCCGGCGAGATCATCACCTTCACCTTCCCGCACATCGGCAACGTCGGCACCAACCCGGAAGACATCGAGACGACGACCCCGGCGGTGCGCGGCGTGGTGCTGCGCGACGACATCACCGAGCCGTCGAACTGGCGCAACGCCCAGCACTTCGACGCCTGGCTGAAGTCGCACAACCTGATCGGCCTGGCCGGCGTCGACAGCCGCGCCATCACCCGGCGCATCCGCGACCTCGGCGCGCCGCACGCCACCATCGTCCACTTCCCCGAGGGTAAGGTCGACGTCGCGGCCTGCCGCAAGCTCGCCGCCGAGTGGCCGGGCCTGGAGGGCATGGACCTCGCCGCCGAGGTGAGCTGCCGCCAGACCTACCATTGGAACGAGACCAGCTGGCAGCTGGGCCAGGGCTACGGTGCCCAGAGCGCGCCGCGCCACAAGGTCGTCGCCGTCGATTACGGCGCCAAGCGCAACATTCTGCGCTGCCTGGCGAGCCTCGGCTGCGACGTCACCGTTGTGCCGGCCAACGCGACGGCGGAGGAGATCCTGGGCCACCAGCCCGACGGCGTGTTCCTCTCCAACGGCCCGGGCGACCCGGCGGCGACCGGCGTCTATGCCGTGCCGGCGGTGCAGAAGGTGCTGGAGACGGGGCTGCCGGTCTTCGGCATCTGCCTCGGCCACCAGATCCTCGCCCTGGCGCTGGGCGCCAAGACCACCAAGATGCAGCGCGGCCACCGCGGCGCCAACCACCCGGTGAAGGACCTCACCACCGGCAAGGTGGAGATCACCAGCCAGAACCACGGCTTCATGGTCGACACCGCGACCCTGCCCAAGGGCGTGGTCGAGAGCCATGTGTCGCTGTTCGACGGCACCAACGAGGGCATCGCCGTCGAAGGCCGCCCGGTGTTCTCCGTGCAGTACCACCCCGAGGCCTCGCCCGGCCCGCGCGACAGTCACTACCTCTTCGAGCGTTTCGTCTCCCTGATCGAAGATCACAAAGGGACCGAGCAGCATAAGGCCAACGCCGTTCCGAATGCCTGAACTCCATGCCTAAGCGCACAGATATCAAGTCCATCCTGATCATCGGGGCCGGGCCGATCGTCATCGGCCAGGCCTGCGAATTCGACTACTCGGGCGCGCAGGCCTGCAAGGCGCTGAAGGAGGAGGGTTACCGGGTCATCCTGGTGAACTCCAACCCGGCCACCATCATGACCGACCCGGACCTGGCCGACGCCACCTACGTCGAGCCGATCACCCCGGCCATGGTCGCCAAGGTCATCGAGCGCGAGCGCCCCGACGCGCTGCTGCCGACCATGGGCGGCCAAACCGCGCTGAACACCGGCCTGGCGCTGGAGCGCGATGGCACGCTGGCCAAGTACGGCGTCGAGATGATCGGCGCCAAGGCCGACGTCATCGACAAGGCGGAGGACCGCCAGCGCTTCCGCGAGGCGATGGACAAGATCGGCCTGAAGTCGCCGCGCTCCCATCTCGTGAACTCCTTCGAGCAGGCCATGGAAGCGCTGCCCGACGTCGGCCTGCCGGCCATCATCCGTCCCTCCTTCACCCTGGGCGGTACCGGCGGCGGCATCGCCTACAATCCCGACGAGTTCGAGGAGATCGTGAAGGGCGGCCTGCGCGCCTCGCCGACCAAGGAAGTGCTGATCGAGCAGTCGGTGCTGGGCTGGAAGGAATACGAGATGGAGGTGGTCCGCGACTGCGCGGACAACTGCATCATCATCTGCTCCATCGAGAACGTCGACCCGATGGGCATCCACACCGGCGATTCCGTCACCGTCGCGCCGGCGCTGACGCTGACCGACAAGGAATACCAGATCCTGCGCGACGCCTCGATCGCCGTGCTGCGCGAGATCGGCGTCGACACCGGCGGCTCCAACGTGCAGTTCGCCATCAACCCGGCAGACGGCGACCTGGTCATCATCGAGATGAACCCGCGCGTCTCGCGGTCCTCCGCGCTGGCCTCCAAGGCGACCGGCTTTCCGATCGCCAAGATCGCCGCCAAGCTGGCCGTCGGCTACACGCTGGACGAGCTCGACAACGACATCACCAAGGTGACCCCGGCCTCCTTCGAGCCGACCATCGACTACGTGGTCACCAAGATGCCGCGCTTCACCTTCGAGAAGTTTCCCGGCGCCGAGCCGCTGCTCACCACCTCCATGAAGTCGGTCGGCGAGTCCATGGCGATCGGCCGCAGCTTTGCCGAGTCGCTGCAGAAGGCGCTGCGGTCCATGGAGACCGGGCTCACCGGCCTCAACGAAGTGGAAATCCCCGGCGCCCTCGATGCCGAGGGCAACGTCGACCGCGACGCCGTGCGCACCGCGCTGGCCGCGCCGCGGCCCGACCGCCTGCTCACCATCGCCCAGGCCTTCCGCCACGGCCTGACACTGGTCGAGATCCTGGAGACGACGCACTTCGACCCCTGGTTCCTGCGCCAGGTGCAGAGCATCGTCGCGACCGAGGACGCGCTGCGCCGCGACGGCCTGCCGCAGGACAGCGACGGCTGGCTGCGCCTGAAGAAGATGGGCTTCTCCGATGCCCGCCTCGGCGAGCTGACCGGGACAGAAGAAAGTGCCGTGCTGGCGGCGCGCCAGGCCGCGGCAGTCACCGCCGTCTACAAGCGCATCGACACCTGCGCCGGCGAGTTCCCCTCGATGACGCCTTACATGTACGCCGCCTACGAAGGCGGCCATCAGGGGCCCGACGGCCCGCTGGCGCCGGAATGCGAGGCGGACCCCAGCGAGCGCACCAAGGTGATGATCCTGGGCGGCGGGCCGAACCGCATCGGCCAGGGCATCGAGTTCGACTACTGCTGCGTCCATGCCGCCTACGCGCTGAGCGCAGCGGGTTACGAGACCATCATGGTCAACTGCAACCCGGAGACCGTGTCGACCGACTACGACACCTCCGACCGGCTCTACTTTGAGCCGCTCACCACCGAGGATGTCATCGGCATCGCCCGCAAGGAGCAGAG
>DAIQBR010000168.1:0-7664 GCA_036781105.1 Kiloniellaceae bacterium | reverse complement strand
GGATCTCGACGTTGTTGATCACCACGGTACGGGTGACCGGGACGCCCTCGCGCAGCACCTTGTCGATCAGCACGGTCAGCACGGCGCCGAGGCAGCTGCCGATGACCCGGCCGCGTCCGCCGAGGATCGATGCGCCGCCGATGATCACCGCGGCGATGACGATGAGCTCCGCGCTGAGCCCCGCCTGCGAAGTGACGCCCTTGTCCTGGGCGATCGCCATCAGGCCGGCGATGGTGGCGCAGAGCGAGGAGATCAGGTAGGCGCGGATGCGCACCCAGCGGGTCGGGATGCCGGCGTAGATCGCGGCCTGCTCGTTGCCGCCGGTGGCGAAGGTCTCATAACCCCAGCGCGTCTTTGCCAGCACATAGGCGCCGATCGCCATGACGACCAGGGCGATGGGGATCTGGTTGTTGAAGCCGAAAAAGCCGGTCTCGCCGAGACTGAAAAACTCCGGGAACTCGCGCGCCTTGGCCGAGTAGAGAATGGACTTCCCGCCGGTCAGGCCCAGGATGATGCCGCGGCCGATGAGCAGCATGGTCAAGGTGGCGATGAAGGCCGGCACGCGCAGGATGGTGACCAGGACGCCATTGATCAGGCCGATCAGGGTGCCGAGGCAAAGGCAGATGGCGATGGCCGCGGCAGGGCCCAGGTCGGCGAAGGTCGGCGCGAAGACCATGGAGAAGACCACCCCGATCAGCCCGTTGGTGGAGCCGACGGAGAGGTCCAGGTCCTTGTTCACGATGACGAAGGTCATGCCCACGGCCATGACGGCGTAGCGCGCCGAATCGCGCAGCAGGGCGTGAAAGGCGTCGATCGAGCCGAAATAGGTCGGGTTCACCAGGGTGCCGCCGAGATAGAGCAAAGCCATCAGGGCGAGCAGCCCGAGGTCCCACCCGCCAAAGAGTTCGGACGGCAGACGTCGGTTCAGGGCAGTGTCGGGTACAGCCATCGAGCCTTTCGACCTTCGCTCAGGAAAAGCTGTGGGAGGCCATGCAGCCTCCCACAGAAAAGCGAACCAGCCGAGCGGATCTTAGTTTTCGTAGCGGCTCCCCACGGCGCCGACCGTCTCTTGCGTCACAAGTTGTGCGCGCGTGTCGAGATTGGCGGCCGAGATGCCCCGGTCGATCTGCAGGTAGAGCTGCATGACCGGCCAGAAGCCCTGCAGGAAAGGCTGCTGGCCGAGGGCTCCGGTGAGGTCGCCGGACCGCAGGGCCTCCTGCTGGGCCGGGCCGAGGTCGAAGCCGTAGGCACAGATCTCTCCCGACTTGCCCATCTGGGCCACCGCCTTGGCGAGGGCGGGGGTGAAGACGTTGTTGCCGGCAAAGGCGCCGACAACGTCGCCGCGCGATTCGAACAGCGCCACGATGCCGTTTACCGGATCGTTCGGGTTGACGTCGATGCCGGTGTTCTCCGGGCCGGCATCCACCTTGAAGTTCTGCAGCTTGCCCGCGGCCTGCAGCTTGGTGACCACCGCGTTGAAGGCCGAGGTCACCCGGTTGTTCACCTCGATGTTGCCCATTGCCGTGGACGACGGCAGCAGGATCGAACCGGACTCGATGCCGCGTTCCATCAGGCAATCGACCAGGGCCTCACCGGCGATTCCGGCCGCAGAGGCGTCCTGGCCGGTATGGCTGATGCCGCTGCGGGCAAAGAGACTGCCGTCGAAGGAATTCGTCGTTGCTACCGGGATGCCGTTCTTCAGGGCGGTCTTGACGATGTCGTCGTAGGCCCCGACCTGCGGCGTGGTGAGGATGAGTCCGTCCAGGGTGGGGTCCTGGATGATCTGGTTGAGGATCTCGATCTCGCGGGCCGGGTCATCGGTCGGCGATTCAGAGCCGAGCAGCAGGATCTTGGCGCCGATCATGTTGCCGGCGACGGTCGCGCCGACATAGACCGGATCGAAGAAGCCGTTGCCGGCGGTATGGGTGACGACGGCAAAGGTCAGAACGCCGTCATTCGAGTGGAAGTTCTTGGTGCCGGGATCCTCTTTGGCCGCTTCCTCGAAGGAGTAGCCGCCAACGGCCTTTTCCAGGGCGCCGGATTGAGCCCACGCTTGCGAGGCCGGGAGCAGTGCAACCGCAGCAAGAGCGAGGGTAATTTTCTTGAACATACCTTCCTCCCCTATTCTGAGCACGGCCGGTTACCTGCGCAAAGGCCCAGATTCCGGCTCTGGTAGCGGTAACTTTGAACCTCCTGGTAGGCGGCAGTCAATGACGCCTTCGCGCAACCAGAACTACAAACAGCCGCTGGAGCGGCCTCACGGCTTCCATGCTGTTGATTTGATGAGGGAAGCCGCCCGGCCGTAAGTCAGCCCAGGACCCGCTCGTCCGTGGCCGTCGTCCAGCGGCATGCCGGCCAAGGCGCAGCGCGAGATGATCCGGCGGCTGGACCGCAACATTTCTGCGGGTTTCGGCCCGCGGCGGCGGCTTCCCGGGAAGAGGCGATCTGTCCGAAGAGAGTAGAAAAATAGCTAAATTGATTAATCTTTTTTCAGGCTCCGGCGACTACGTTGAGCTGCTGAGGAACCCGTAGGGCGCCATGAAAATCCGCGAAGAATACCAAATCGCCTTGGCGGTCTGTCCGACCCCATTGATGCTCGTCGCCCGTGACGGGAGCATCGTGCTTTCCAACAAGCGATTCGACGCCCTCTTTGGCTATGAAGAAGGCGAACTTTGCAATCAGCCTATCGATGTCCTGGTGCCCGAGAACATCAGGAAAATCCATCCGGAACTTCGTGATGCTTTTTTTCAGGTTCCCACCAGCCGCAGTATGGGGACCGGGCGCGACCTTTTCGGCGCCCACAAGGACGGCGAACTGATCCCTTTGGAGATCGGGTTGGAGCCGGTCGAGCAGGACGGCGAGTCTCTGGTGATGGTCTCCGTGCTGGATATCCGCCAGCGCAAACTGGATGAAGCCAAGGTCCGCCGCGCGATCGACGCCGCATCCGGCGCGATGGTGATGGTGAACGAACATGGCAAGATCGAATTGGTCAACGAGCAGACCCGGCATCTCTTCGGGTATGACGCCAGCGAGCTGATCGGTGAAAAAATCGAGCGCCTGGTGCCCGAGCGCTACCGCAGAAAGCACAATGTCTATCGCATGAACTATCAGAACAGCCGCGACAGGCGCTCCATGGGGGCGGGCCGCGATCTCTACGGGGTCAGAAAAGACGGTACGGAATTTCCTGTCGAAATCGGCTTGACGCCTATCGATGGACCACAGGGCCGGCTGATCATGGCAACGATTATCGACATCACCGAGCGCAAGCTGAACGAAAGGAACATTCAGCAGAAGAACGAAGAGCTGCAGCGCCTCAATGAAGAACTCAAGGAATTTGCCTACAGCGCTTCCCATGATCTGAAGGCGCCGCTGTCCTCGATCTCAGGGATACTGGAGTTCTGCGAGAGCGACCTGGCAGGCGGCAGCCTCGACGAAGTTCGCACCAACATCCAACGTGCCCGGCAGCTGGCCGCGCGACTTGCCGGGCGCATCGAGGACATGCTGACCCTCGCGGAGACCGATAGCGTAGTCAGCAGCTGGCAGCAGGTTTCCTTGAGCGACGCTGTCGCGGAGATCTGGCAGGGCCTGCAGGGCTGCGGGCGGCCGGAAGTCGAGCTGACAACGAGATTTGCTCATAGCGAGCCGATCCACACGGTGCCTGCGCGCCTCTCTATCGTGCTGGAGAACATTCTCGCCAATGCCATCAAGTATCGCGATAGGAGCAAGGCTAAGTGCTGCGTTCACATCGAGAGCGCGGACGAGGGCGGCGTTCTGAGACTGTCGATCCAGGACAACGGTATCGGCATTCCCGCCGAGTATCACGAAAAGATCTTTCAGCTGTTCAGAAGAGTCGCTGATACGGACGAGCCGGGCAGCGGGCTCGGATTGGCATTGGTAAGGAAGAACCTGGCCTATCTGGGTGGAGACATCGCCGTTGAAAGCACGGATGCGGGGACAACCTTCATCCTCACCTTGCCGCAGGGCGGGGCCGTCGCCGTCGCGGCCGACAAGGACCAACAGCTTGGGGCAGCCGGATGACGATACCCATCGTGGTCGTCGATGACGACAAGGTCGACCGGTACATTACCCGGCGCATCGTCAAGGAAGCCGATGTAGGCGGCGAGGTCGTCGAGTACAAGTCCGGCGACGAGTTCCTTGCGGCCATCGGCGATGCTCAAAGGCAGGCGGCGGAAGGCGGCGAGCCTATGGCGCCCATGCTGGTGTTCCTGGACATCAATATGCCGCGCATGAATGGCTTCGAAGTGTTGGAGGCGATCAAGCAGGAGCTGCCGGAGACTGCGAAGGGCGATGGCTGCATGGTCGTCATGATGTTCTCTTCCTCCAACCACGCGAAGGACAAGGCGGAAGCCCTTTCCTATGACTTCGTCAAGGAATATGTCGTCAAGCCGCTCACCAAGGAGCGGCTGCAGGAGCTGGTCGCCAAGTACTACGGCTGAACTCCAGCGCTTGCCCCTCAGGCATCTGATAAGATTGCGCGCCGTTCGCTCGGCGTGATCTCAGGGCGCGGACGCGACGGACGCAGCCTACCCCAGCACCTTCTGCCCTCTGCCATAGACCATCAGCATGCCGACGATGACGCAGCCGTAGATGATCTGGCGGCCCGCCTCGGGCATCTGCATGACCGAGAGGATGGAGGCCAGCAGCGAGATCAGGATCACGCCGGCGACGGTGCCGAGGTAGGTGCCGCGGCCGCCCAGGATGTGGGTGCCGCCCAGCACCACGGCGGCGATGGCAGGCAGCAGGTAGGGGTCGCCCATGGCCTGGTAGCCCTTGGAGGAGTAGCCGGCCAGCAGCACCCCGGCCAGCGCCGAACACATGCCGGAGATGGCAAAGCAGGTGATGATGACCAGCCGGGTATTCACGCCGGAGAGGTAGGTCGCGCCCTCGCGGTTGCCGATGGCGTAGATGTAGCGCCCCAGCGGCGTGCGCTTCAGCATGACGACGATGGCGATGCCGAGCAGTGCCCAGATGAAGACGGCGTTGGGGATGCCGAGGATGATGCGCTCCACCGCCAGCCAGTGCATCAGATCGGTGGCGTGGTCCTGCGGCGCGAAGCCACCGGTGTGCAGCACCATGACGCCCTGGGCGACGGCGTTGATGCCGAGGGTGAAGATCATCGAGGGGACCCGCAGGATCGCCACCCCCAGGCCGTTGATGAGACCGAAGATCAGGCCGCAGAAGACACCGAAGGGGATCGCCCACTCCGGCCCGAACCAGCCGGCCGCCGCGGTCGACATCATGCCGCCGACGGTGACCAGCCAGGGGATCGAGAGGTCGATGTGGCCCAGCAGGATCACCAGCATGACGCCGGAGGAGACCAGGCCCAGGAAGGCGGCGACCTGGAGCTGCTGCAGCAGGTAGTTGGCCGAGAGGAAGCTGGAGGAATAGAGGCTGCCCGCCAGCAGCAGCAGCACGATGAAGCCGAAGGCGATGGCGACCGGCCGGTCGATCCGTTTCAGGACGGCTGTCAGGGTTGCCTGCATCAGTTGAACAGCTCCAGCCTGTTCTTGATCCGGAAGACCCGGGCGGCCCCCAGGCTGACGGCCCCCAGCAGCACGACGCCCTGGAACAGCGGCTGCCACAGGGGCGGCAGGTCGAAGACGAAGAGCAGGTCGTCGATGGGGCGCAGGATGAAAGCGCCGAAGATGGAGCCGATGGCGCCGCCGGCGCCGCCGTACAGCGAGGTGCCGCCGATCACCACCGCGGCGATGGAATTCAGGGTATAGGTGCCGCCGATGGGGGCGGAGGCCTCGCCGGAGAAGGTGACGAAGGTGAGCATGAGGCCGGCCACGCCCGCCAGCAGGCCGGCGAGGGTGAAGGCGGCGAGGCGCGAGCGCCCGATGGCGACGCCGGACATGTAGGCGGCGCCCTCGGCCGAGCCGACGGCATAGCAGCCGCGCCCGATGACGGAGTTGCGGAACGGCAGCCAGATGATCACCACCACGGCGAGCAGCAGGACGAGGGAGGTCGGCACCACCTCGAAGACCGTGTAGGTCATGAAGTCGGCGAGATCCTCCTGCACCTCGCCGCCGGGCACCGGGCGCAGCAGCAGGGCGACGCCGTAGTAGACCGCGCCGGTGGCCAGGGTGGTGATGATCGGCTGCAGGCGCCCGTAGACCACGATGGCGCCGTTGATGAAACCCGCCACGGCGCCGGCCAGCAGCACGCAGACGATGCCGACCGCCACCTGCAGCGGGTCGCCGCTGACGATGGTGGAGGCCAGGCAGTTGGTCATCACGAAGACCATGCCGACCGAGAGATCGAGCCCGCCGGTCAGCACCGGCAGGGTCTGCGCCATGGCGACCAGCGCCAGCAGCACCGCCTTGTTGGCGGCGGTGGTGACCACCGGCACGGTGAGGCCCGCCGGGTGGTTCACGATGTAGAGGCTGAACATCAGCAGGAAGACGGCGACCGCGAGGAGGAACCCCTGGCCCTGGCTCGCCCGCAGCTTCCAGTCTTCCACTCTCATGCCGCGCCCTCCGCCGCTTCGCGGCCTGTTTCAAGGTCGATGTTCAGGGAGCTGGAGACGATGTTCTCCTCGTTGATCTCGGCGCCGGCCAGCTCGCGCCTGATGCCGCCGTCGTACATGATGGAGACGCGGTCGCAGCAGCCGATCAGCTCGTCGTAGTCGGTGGTGTAGAACAGGATCGCGGTGCCGGCGTCGGCCAGCTCGCGCAGCAGCTGGTAGATCTCCTGCTTGGTGCCGACGTCGATGCCGCGTGTCGGGTCGTTCAGCAGCACCACGCGCGCCTCGGTCATCAGCCACTTGGCGATCACCACCTTCTGCTGGTTGCCGCCGGACAGCGTCGCCGCCGGGCTGTCGACGTCGCCGACCTTGATGGCGAGGCGTTTCACCATCTCGTCCACCTTGGCGTCCTGGCGCGCGCGGTCGATGAAGGGGCCCTTCATGAACTGGCGGATCGAGGCCATGGAGATGTTGTCGCGCACCGACATCGGCAGCAGCAGGCCCTCCGACTTGCGGTCCTCGGGGATGAGGGCCATGCGGATGCGCGGCGACTTGGCCTCGCCGGGGCTGCCGGGCCTGGCGGGCCTGCCGTCGACCTCGATGGTGCCGGAGACGCCGCGCAGCACGCCGAAGAGGGCGAGGAGGAGTTCGCGCTGGCCCTGGCCGTCGAGGCCGCCCAGGCCGACGATCTCGCCCTTGCCGACGGTGAGCGAGACGTCCTTAAGCCGGCTGCCCCAGGAGAGATTCTTCACCGTCAGCGCCGGCGCCGGCGGCGCGCTGCGCTGGGGCTTGGCCGGGTAGACCTGGGTGTACTCGCGCCCGATCATCAGGTGCACGATCTCGTTGTCGCTGTGGGTGCCCTTCTGGAAGGTCTCGATGTGGTGGCCGTTGCGGAACACCGAGCAGGTCTCGTCAATTTCCTCGATCTCGTGCATGCGGTGCGAGATGTAGAGGATCGAGAGGCCGTCGCGGCGCAGCCCGCGCAGGATCTCGTAGACCTTGTCGACGTCGGCGGCGGTCAGCGCCGAGGTCGCCTCGTCGAGGATCAGCAGGCGCGGCTCGCGCCCCAGCGCCTTGGCGATCTCCACCATCTGGCGGCGCGACAGCGGCAGGTTCTTCACCCGCTCCAGCGGGTTCACGTCGGCGCAGCCGACGCGCGCCAGCAGTTCCGCGGCGC
>DAIQBR010000167.1:4132-7690 GCA_036781105.1 Kiloniellaceae bacterium | reverse complement strand
GCCCGTCCAGGTGCCTGACCTCGCGCGGCAGCGGCAACTCGATCACCTCCAGCGCCCGTCCCTTCGCGTCCTTCGCCTTCTTCAGGCGGGCGAGGTTGTCCTGCAGGATCGCGTGGTTGGGGTCGGCGGTGTCTTCGCAGACCGCCGCCATGACCACGCCGGGGCGCACGTAGCAGGCGATGTTGTCGACATGGCCGTCGGTGTCGTCGCCGTAGAGCCCCTGCCCCAGCCAGACGAAGGCCGTCACGCCCAGATAGTCGCGCAGCAGCGCCTCGATCTGCGCGCGGTCCAGGTCCGGATTCCGGTTGGGGTTCAGCAGGCACTCCTCGCTGGTCAGCAGGGTGCCCTCGCCGTCGACGTGGATGGAGCCGCCCTCCAGCACCAGCGGCGCGCCGTAGCGGCGCAGGCCGAGTTGGTCGATCACACGCCCGGCGACCTTGGCGTCCTTGTCGAAGGGATGGAACTTCTCGCCCCAGGCGTTGAAGCGCCAGTCGACGGCGGCGACGCCGCCCTTGCCGTCCACCAGGAAGGTCGGCCCGCTGTCGCGCATCCAGGAATCGTCCAGCGGCATCGCCTGGGAGGTGACCGTCCCGCCGCAGCGCGCCGTGGCGTCGGCGAGGTCGGCCTCGTTGGCCAGCATGGTGACCGGCTCGAAGCCGGCGATCGCTTTCGCCACCTCGGCATAGGCGGTGCGCGCCGCTTCCAGGCCGTCGCCCCACAGGCTGGCGCGGCAGGGCCAGGCCATCCAGCAGCGCGCGTGCGCCGCCCACTCGCCCGGCATGAAGAAGCCGTCGTCGACCGGAAGATGCCCCGCCATGAGCGCGCCTCCTGTTGCCGCGTTATTCCGGCGGCAGATCCAGCTTGATGTGCAGCTCGCGCAGCTGCCGCGCGCTGACCGGAGCCGGCGCCTGCATCATCAGGTCTTCGGCGCGCTGGTTCATCGGGAAGGCAACCACCTCGCGGATGTTCGGCTCGTCGGCCAGCAGCATGACGATGCGGTCGATGCCCGGCGCCGAGCCGCCGTGCGGCGGCGCGCCGAACTTCAGCGCCGAGATCATGCCGGCAAACTCGCTGTCGACCTGCGACTGGTCGTAGCCGGCGATGGCGAAGGCCTTGTACATCACTTCCGGCAGGTGGTTCCGGATCGCGCCCGACGACAGCTCGACGCCGTTGCAGACGATGTCGTACTGGTAGGCCAGGATGTCGAGCGGGTCCTGGGTCTCCAGCGCCTCCAGGCCGCCCTGCGGCATGGAGAAGGGGTTGTGGCTGAACTCGATCTTGCCCGTGTCCTCGTCCAGCTCGAACATCGGGAAGTCGACGATCCAGCAGAAGCGGAAGGTGTTCTTCTCCAGGAGGTCGAGCTCGTCGCCGAGGCGGTTGCGCACCTGCCCGGCCAGCTTGGCGGCGGCGCCTTCCTTGTCGCAGGAAAAGAACACCGCATCGCCGTCCTTCAGGCCGGCGGTTTCTTTGATCTGCGCCAGGCGGTCGGCGTCCAGGTTCTTGGCGATCGGCCCCTTGGGCGTGCCGTCCTCGCCGTAGATGATGTAGCCCAGCCCGGCCGCGCCCTCGCTGCGGGCCCAGTCGTTCAGCTTGTCGAAGAAACTGCGCGGCTTCGCCGCCGCGCCCGGCGCCGGGATGGCGCGCACCACCGAGCCCGCCTCGACCTGCTTGGCGAAGATGCCGAAGCCGGAGCCGCGGAAGGCTTCGCTCACGTCGGCGATGAGCACCGGGTTGCGCAGATCCGGCTTGTCGGAGCCGTACTTCAGCATGGACTCGCGGAAGGGAATGCGCGGGAACGGCACTGGCGTCACGCTGCGCCCCTTGGCGAACTTCTCGAAGACGCCGTGCAGCACCGGCTCGATGGCGTTGAAGACATCGTCCTGGGTGACGAAGCTCATCTCGAAATCGAGCTGGTAGAACTCGCCCGGCGAGCGGTCGGCGCGGCTGTCCTCGTCGCGGAAGCAGGGCGCGATCTGGAAGTAGCGGTCGAAGCCGGCGATCATCAGCAGCTGCTTGAACATCTGCGGCGCCTGCGGCAGGGCATAGAACTTGCCGGGGTGGAGGCGGCTCGGGACCAGGTAGTCGCGCGCGCCCTCCGGGCTGCTGGCGGTGAGGATCGGGGTCTGGAACTCCTGGAAGCCCTGCCCCACCATGCCCTCGCGGATCGCCTGGATGACCTGGCCGCGCAGCCGGATGCGCGCCTGCATCTTCTCGCGGCGCAGATCGAGATAGCGGAAGCGCAGCCGCGTCTCCTCGCCGGCGTCCTCGTCGGCGTTGACCTGCAGCGGCAGCACGGCGGCGCGCGACTGCACGGCGACCTCCTCCACCTGCAGCTCGATCTCGCCGGTCGGCATCGCCGGGTTCACCGTCTCCGCCGTGCGCTTGACCACCGGCCCGGTCACCGTGATGACGCTCTCGACGCGGGCATTCTCCAGCTGCGCGAAGAGCGGGCTGGAGACGTCGATGACGCACTGGGTAATCCCGTAGGTGTCGCGCAGGTCGACGAAGAGCAGCTGGCCGTGGTCGCGCTTGCGGTGGATCCAGCCGGACAGGCGGACCCGCTCGCCGGCGTGGGAGGTGCGCAGCTCGCCGCAAGAGTGGGTACGGTAGGGATGCATGGGAAAACGGCTTTCGGAAAAGACAGGACCAGGATAGCGGGGCCGGGGGGCGTGAATCAGGGCGCAAGAGGCCGGGAATCGGTGCTTTTGTCAAGCCTGGAGGCACTCCCGCCAGGGGCCCGGCGGGGGCCCTTCGAGGCCCCCGGAAGGCCGCTTTCCGGAGGCCCTGCGGCGCTTGCCTAGGCGCTTTCGCCGCTCCGCGATAGCGTGTATACCGGCGCCATGACCCTGATTGCCGACAGCGCGGAACTCCAGGCTTTCTGCGCGCGCCTCGCCGAGGCTGACTACATCACCGTCGATACCGAATTCCTGCGGGATTCCACCTATTGGCCGAAGCTCTGCCTGCTGCAGCTGGCCGGGCCCGCGGAAGAGGACGTGGCCGCCGTCGACCCCCTGGCCGAGGGGATCGACCTGGCGCCGGTCTTCGCTCTGTTCGACAATCCGAAGATCGTCAAGGTGCTGCATTCGGCGCGCCAGGACATGGAGATCTTCTACCAGCTGAGCGGCCGCCTGCCGGCGCCGATCTTCGACACCCAGGTGGCCGCCATGGTCTGCGGCTTCGGCGAGTCGGTGGGCTACGACACCCTGGCGCGCAAGCTGACCGGCGCTCAGATCGACAAGTCCTCGCGCTTCACCGACTGGTCGCGCCGCCCGCTGGCCCAGCGCCAGCTGACCTACGCCCTGGCCGACGTCACCCACCTGCGCAAGATCTACAAGAAGCTGGCCCGCCGGCTGGAAAAGTCCGGACGCGCCCCCTGGCTCGACGAGGAGATGGCGATCCTCACCTCGCCGGAGACCTACCGCCTGGAGCCGGAGGAGGCCTGGAAGCGGCTGAAGACCCGCTCCAACGACCGCCGCTACCTGGCCGTGCTGCGCGCGCTGGCGACCTGGCGCGAGGTCGAGGCGCAGCAGCGCGACGTGCCGCGCGGCCGGGTGCTGC
>DAIQBR010000167.1:3520-4015 GCA_036781105.1 Kiloniellaceae bacterium | reverse complement strand
GGCAAGGCCATCCTGGAAACCGTTTCGGGCGCCCTCGCGCTGCCCGACAGCGATCTGCCGAAGCCGCCGCCAACCCAGAAATCCATGAACGGTATCGGTCCATTGATGGACCTTCTTAAAGTCATGCTGAAGCTGCGCTGTGAGGAGCACGACGTCGCCCAGAAGCTCATCGCCAGTTCCGCCGACCTGGAACAGATTGCCATCAGCGACGAGGCCGAGGTGCTGGCCCTGCGCGGCTGGCGCTACGACATCTTCGGGCGCGACGCCCTGGCCCTGAAGCACGGCACGGTGGCGCTCAGCGCCTCCGGCAGCAAGGTGCGCGTGGTCCCCGTCGGCGAGGGCGGCAAGCCGTGACGGTCCGGCGCTGTCGCCTCTACAGCGCCGCGTCGATCCTGTCGGGCGTTCTCCTCGCGGCGCTTGCCCTCTCACCTGCTGTCCGCGCCCAGGCGCCGGCGCCGCCGGGCGGCGGCTTCGACCTGCCGGTCGACTGCCGCA
>DAIQBR010000167.1:0-3510 GCA_036781105.1 Kiloniellaceae bacterium | reverse complement strand
GGGCGCGGTCTGCTCGGTGCAGAACTACATCGATCACGACCCCGGCCCCGGCTGGCGCGACCACACCTGCGGCCCGCTCAGCTACGACGGCCACCGCGGCATCGACATCCGGGTGCCGACCCAGATCGAGATGCGCCAGGGGGTCGCCGTGCTCGCCGCCGCCGACGGCAAGGTGGTGGCGGTCAACGACGGCCAGCCCGACCTGCTGCTGATGGACACCGGCCCCGGCAAGACCCTCGACGAGCGCAACGGCAACTGGGCCGCCATCGACCATGGCGGCGGCTGGGTCACCACCTACGCCCACATGATGAAGGGCACCGTGACGGTGAAGCGGGGCCAGCAGGTGAAGCGCGGCGAGAAGCTGGGTCTCATCGGCCTGTCCGGCAACAGCGACTTTCCGCACGTCCATTTCGCGGTCACCTATCGCAACCTGCTGCTCGACCCCTTCATCGGGATGGAGCCCAGCGCCGCCTGCGGCGAGAGCGGAGCCAGCCTGTGGTCGCCGGCCGCGCAGACCGCCCTCGCCTACCGCGCCGGCGGCCTGCTCTCCGCCGGTTTCCTCGGCCGCCAGCCGACCCACCGCGAGATCATGGACGGCATCGTGCCGCCGGAAACCGTCTCCGCCACCGACCCGGTGCTGATCTTCTGGACCGGCGCCTGGGGACTGCGTGACGGCGATCGCCTGCGCCTCGCGATCTTCGATCCGCAAGGCGAGGTCTTCGTCAAGAACGAGCATGTGATGGACCGCAACCGCGCCACCGAATCGCGCCTGATCGGCAGGAAGCGGCGCGGCGAGCCCTGGCCGCCGGGAATCTACCGCGGCATCTACCGGGTCGAGCGTCAGGTCGAGGGCACCACTGTGGTCATCATCGACTCGGTGACGGAAGTGGAAGTCCGCTAGATAACGATCCGCGTCTCCTGGAAGCCGCCGGCCTGGGCCAGCGTCTTGAAGCGGCGCTGCACCGCCTCGCCGTCGGGCACCGAGCCGTCGTTCGGCAGCTTCAGTTCCAGTACCTTGCCGTCGATCCTCAGGCCGCTGTGGTCCAGCACCCAGCGCGTCGCCGCCGAGACCCGGTAGGACAGCCGCATCGCCGCCCCCAGCAGCACCGCACGCTTCTGCCAGCGCTCGCTCAGCAGCTTGGCCGCTTGCCCCGCCTCCTTGGCGCCGGGCGACTCGCCGTAGCGCAGGAAGACCGAATAGGCGACGAAGGCGCGTCCCGGATGGTCGATGCCGACCAGGGGACACTGCAGGATACGGCGCAGTGCCTGGATGGCGCGGAAGTCGGGATGCTCGCGCCAGGCGATGTCCGACAGGTGGCAGGCGGTCAGCCGCAGGCGCCGCTCCTCCTCGCTCTCGTCGGGAAACAGCGCGTCGCACCAGGCCATCAGGCTCTCACCGAGGCCGCCGAAGCGGCTCTCCCGCTCGGCGATCTCTTCGGCCGCGAAGAGCAAGGGATCCGCGCGCCGCGCCGCCGCCGGCAACTGATTGAAGATATAACCCTCGCGCAGGCCGTAGGTCGAGAAAGTCACCTGCTTGCACTGCATCTTGCGCAGCAGGCGGCTGAGCACCAGCGCGCCCATGGGCAGGGTCTCGCGGCGCCGGCGGGAAACGTTCTGGTAGTCTGAGAGGGACGACTTGCCGAGCCGGCTGATGCCGCGGGTCAGCGTCACCGCCTCCTCGAGCGGGATGGTGTGGCCGTGGATGGCGTGCAGCGGATAGCGGTGCTGCTCGATATGCAGGCGTGCCAGGTTGCGCCAGGTGCCGCCGACCGGGTAGAAGCTGCGCCCCTTCCCCTCGGCCAGCCAAGTGACCTTGTCCAGCGCCTTGTCGATCTGCCGGCGGGCCTTCTGGCGGTCGTCGCCGCAACTCTCCATGAGGCGCAGCGGCCCCAGCGGCAGGGTCGTCGAGCGGCCCAGTTTGCCGCCGTCCACCTCGACCAGTTCCAGGCTGCCGCCGCCCATATCGCCCATGATGCCGTCGGCGCGCGGGTTGCCGGCGATGACGCCTAGGGCGGAAAGCTCCGCTTCTTCTTCGCCACTCAGCACGCGCATGCGGTGGCCGCACAGGCGTTCCACGGTTTCGCGAAACGCCTCGCCGTCGCTTGCTTCGCGTACGGCTGCGGTGGCGATCAGGTCGATGCGCCCGACGCCCATGGCGCGCGCCAGCGAGGTGAAGCGCACCAGGTTGGGCACCGCCAGTTCGACACCTTCCGGCGACAGCCGGCCGCTGGACTGCAGGCCGCGGCCCAGGCCGCAGAGCACCTTTTCATTGAACACAGTGGCGGGCGCGCGCTTCAGCCCGTCGAAAACCACCAGGCGAATGGAATTGGAGCCGATATCGACCACGGCGACGCGTTCGTCCCGCGCGCTGCCCTTGGTCAGGGAGAGGACTGCCGCCTGCTGACCGGCCGCCGTTGCCACGTCAGGATTTTTTCAGGACCAGCCTCGGCGCTTTCTTCGCCTTCTTCAGGGCGGAGCCGCGGCCGGAGAGGCTGGGGTTCGTCATGAAGTAGGTGTGCGCGCTGAACGACTTGGCCGTTGAGCGCACGCGCCGGAAGGTGCCCTCGGGCTCGAGGATCCAGCTCTGCGCCTCGTCGTTGAAGTTGGCGATCATGATCTGGTCGAGCACCTGCTGGTGAACCGTTGCATTCTCGATCGGAATCAAGGTCTCGATGCGGCGGTCCAGGTTGCGGGGCATCCAGTCCGCCGAAGAGATGTAGACCTTGGCTTCCCGGGACGGTAGCGGCTTGCCGTTGGCGAAGCAAACGATTCGGCTGTGCTCCAGGAAACGCCCGACGATGCTTTTCACCCGGATGTTTTCCGACAGGCCCGGCACGCCCGGCCTGAGGCAGCAGATGCCGCGGATCACCAGGTCGATAGGAACCCCGGCCTGCGAGGCCTTGTAGAGCGCATCGATGATCTGCGGGTCGACCAGCGAGTTCAGCTTGGCCCAGATGCCGGCCGGGCGGCCGGCCTTGGCGTGAGTGATTTCGCCGTCGATCAGCTTCAGCAGCTTCTGGCGCAGGGTGAGCGGCGCAAAAGCGAGCTTCTCCATCGCCTTGGGGGTGGCATAGCCGGTCATGTAGTTGAACAGCCGAGTCGCGTCGCGGCCCAGCGCCGGGTCGCAGGAGAAGAAGGAGATGTCGGTGTAGATCTTCGCGGTCACCGGATGGTAGTTGCCGGTGCCGAAGTGGACGTAGGTGCGGATTGCCTCGCCCTCGCGGCGCGCGACCAGCGATATCTTGGCGTGGGTCTTCAACTCGAGGAACCCGTAAATCACCTGCACACCGGCGCGTTCCAGGTTGCGCGCCCAGCGGATGTTGCGCTCCTCGTCGAAACGCGCTTTCAACTCGACCAGGGCGGTCACCGACTTGCCTGCCTCGGCCGCCTCGGCCAGGGCCTTGACGACCGGTGAGTCCTCCGAGGTGCGGTAGAGAGTCTGCTTGATGGCGACCACGGCCGGGTCGTTGGCCGCCTGGCGCAGGAACTGCACCACCACGTCGAAGCTTT
>DAIQBR010000166.1:5847-7701 GCA_036781105.1 Kiloniellaceae bacterium | reverse complement strand
CGCTGCCCTTCGGGCCGGTGAGGAAGCGCTCGATCCGGCCCGTCACCGGATCGCCCGCCAGCATCTGGTTGTTGCCCTGGCCGGCGAAGTCCTTCTCGTTGGAATCGTTGCCGTCGGTCTGGATCCAGATCAGGCCGGTGGTGTCGATCGCCATGCCGTCGGGCGAGTTGAAGAGGTTGCCGTCGTTGATGTTCGGCGAGCCGCCATAGGCACCTTCATGCACCGTCGGATTGCCGGCCATGACGTAGAGGTCCCACTCGAAGCGGTCGGCGCCGTGGTCGTCGCCCGCCGGGCGCCAGCGCACGATCTGGCCGTAGTTGTTGGCCTCGCGCGGGTTCGGGCCGCCGACCGGCTGCTGGTCGCCGCCGGCGTTGGTCTTGACGCCGCGGTTCTTGTTGTTGGTCAGCGCGCAATAGGCCTCGGTCGCGACCGGGTTCACGGCCACCCACTCCGGGCGGTCCATGGTGGTGGCCCCGACCTTGGAGGCCGCGGTGCGGCTGAAGATGAGAATTTCGGCCTCGGACATGCCGGTGGCCTCGGGGGTCAGCGCCACCCAGGTGCCGGTCATGTCGTCGTTGAACTTCGCGACATAGAGCTGGCCCTGGTCCAGCAGCGTCGAGGTGTCGCCGCCGGGAACGTAGATGTCGCGCGAGACGAACTTGTAGAGGAACTCGCCCCGCTCGTCGTCGCCCATGTAGACCACGACGCGGCCGTCCGGCGCCAGCGCGGTCGCGGCGTTCTCGTGCTTGATGCGGCCCAGCGCGGTGCGCTTGACCGGCGTGCTGCTGGCATCGGCGGGGTCGATCTCCACGACCCAGCCGGCGCGATGCGGCTCGTTGGGGTTCTTCGAGGTATCGAAGCGGGCATCCCACTTATGGTAGTCGTAGCCCCAGCCCTCCACCGAAACGCCGTAGCGCTCGTAGCCGGCGGCGACCTGTTCGCTGAGCTGCGGCTCTGCCGTGGCGCCGAAGTAGCCGTTGAAGTTTTCCTCGCAGGTCAGGTAGGTGCCCCAGGGCGTCTTGCCGGAACCGCAGTTGTTGAAGGTGCCCAGGCTCTGGGTGCCGCTGGGATCGGCGGCGGTCTTCATCAGGTCATGGCCGGCGGCGGGGCCGGAGATCCGCATCGGCGTGTTGTGGGTGATGCGGCGGTTGAAGGGGCTGTCCTTCACGATGGACCAGCCGCCCGCGCCCTCGGCGATCTCCATCACCGTGACGCCCTGCAGGTTCTGCAGCTTCAGGACGTCGCTGGCGTTGCGCGGCGTTCCCTTTTCCGCCTGCGGCAGGTTCACCTCATTGTTGGTGTACTCCTGGTTCACGGCCAGCACCTGGCGGCCGTCGATCAGGAACAGCTCCATGCCGTCGGTGTTCTCGCCGACGACCTTGTCGGCGTCCTCGGCGGTGCCGCCGGTCTGCTGGTCCAGTTCCGGCACGCCGGAGAACAGCGGGTCGCCCCAGCTCGCCAGGCGCTGCCAGCTGTAGCCCTCGGGAACGTGCACGGTGTTGTCGGTCGCGGCCGCGATCGGCTGGAAGGCAAAGCGCGAGGTCTGCGCCGCCCGCGCCGGGCGCAGGTTCAGCAGGCCGGCGCCCATCACCGCCGCGCCCGACCCGAAGACCAGCGCGCCGCCCAGGAATCCGCGGCGCGAGAGGGCGCGCTCCACCACGCGGTCGAAGTCGTTCTCCTCCGGGCGGGGAAAGTTGATCTCGTCCCACGCGTCGGCCGAGATCGGTTTGCGGTTGTCGGCTGTCATGACTCTCTCCTGTCGGGATTGTGTTGCTGGTCTTGTTGCTGCGCAATAGAGCGGTTCAACGATGCGCTCGGCCTGGAACCGTTTCCGGTGGTGTATTGCACAGCTTC
>DAIQBR010000166.1:0-5805 GCA_036781105.1 Kiloniellaceae bacterium | reverse complement strand
ACAGCTTCGTGACGCCAGCATGACGTCTGCATGACAGAGAGCGGAGAAACGCGGGAAGTCACGCCAGGGAACGGCGCTTCGAAGGCGGATAGGTTCCGGCACCCCAGGCCGACAGACGATCCTGCCTCGCCCGGCCCGCCGGGGGGCACCAACGCTCCCTTGTGACAAGGGCGCTTGCAATTTGCCGTCGCGGCGCCTATCTATCCCTTAACGATATTTGGCCGACTGACTGGGCCGCTTCGCCACGTCGACGACGGGCGCGCACGTTTCAGACTAACTCCCCAAAATCGACAAACCGGGTAATCGGCTGCGACTTCCGCGCCGGGCCCTCACGTGCAACCCGTTTCTGAAAGGAAATTCCATGACTTCGGGCACAGTAAAGTTCTACAACGACCAGCGTGGCTACGGCTTCATTCAGCCGGATGACGGCCAGAAGGACGTCTTCGTCCACGCCACCGCCCTGGAGCGCGCCGGCATTCACGGCCTGCGCGAAGGCCAGAAGGTGAAGTTCGACACCGAGACCGATGCGCGCAGCGGCAAGCTGGCCGTCGGCACCATCGAAGTCGAGTAACGCCGCGCGGCCCGTAAGGGCCGCCCAGGAAACTGAGGCGTAAGCTGAGGAGCCGTCGACCCGCAAGAGGACGGCGGCTCCCCGCTGATTTCCCGGGCCGGATCGCCCGGGTTGCAATGCCGGAAGATTGTCGAGATCTTCACCTTTCTATCCGAATCTGTGTAGCCGAACCTGACGAGCGCCTGACTGAAATCCCACTGACTGAAATCCCGACAGAATCGCAGACGTGACCGATAGACAGCACGCCGGCGCCCATGCCGCCGCCCCCGCTCCCAAACCGTGGATCCGTCTGCTGGCCGCCTACCGCGAGCCCAGCCCGGCCCGCAGCCTCTTCGAGGTCGCGGTGACCTTCCTGCCCTTCGCCGGCTTGTGGGCGCTCGCCTGGACGGCGATCCATCTCGGCTACTGGGAAGCTTCTCTCCTGCCGTCGCTGCTCGCCGCCGGCCTGCTCCTGCGTCTCTTCATGATCCAGCACGACTGCGGCCACGGCGCCTTTTTCCGCCGCCGCGGCGTCAACGACTGGGTCGGGCGCGCGATCGGGGTTCTGACGCTGACCCCCTATGACGCCTGGCGGCGCGCCCATGCGGTTCACCACGCCAGCTCCGGCAACCTGGAACGCCGCGGCGTCGGCGACATCGACACCCTGACCATCGGCGAGTACCGCTGCCTCGGCTTCTGGGGCCGCCTGCGCTACCGCACCTACCGTCATCCCCTGGTGATGTTCGGCCTCGGCCCGGTGTATCTCTTCGTGCTGCGCCACCGCTGGCCGCCCGTCGGGGCCGGCGGCCGGCGCGACTGGTTCAGCGCCATGGCCACCAACCTCGCCGTCGCCGGCCTCGCCGGCGGCCTCATCTGGCTGGTCGGCGTCGGGCCTTTCCTCCTGGTCCAGCTGCCGATCACGCTGGCGGCCGGCGCCGCCGGTATCTGGCTGTTCTTCGTGCAGCACCAGTTCGAGGACACCTACTGGGCCGCCGGCGGCACCTGGTGCCCGCAGGACGCCGCCCTGCGCGGCAGCTCCCACTACCACCTGCCCGGCGTGCTGCGCTGGCTGACCGCCAACATCGGCATCCATCACGTCCATCACCTGGCCAGCCGCATCCCCTTCTATCGCCTGCCGCGCGTGCTGCGCGATCACCCCGAACTCGCCGCGACGAGCCGTCTCACCCTGCGGCAGAGCCTGGGCTGCGTCCGCCTGACCCTGTGGGACGAAACCCAGAAGCGCCTGGTGTCCTTCCGCGAGGCGCGCGACAAGTAGCCGGGGGGCGGGCCGGCATTCGCGTGTCGGGAACTGCGCGCGCCGCTTCCCCCGAATCCGCCCCCGCTGCAAGCTCGACAAAGCGCAAGCCGTCGCGTTCTGGACGCGCGTATCCCTGATGTCGCCATACGACTGCAGAGCGGACACGCGCTGTCCGCCTCGCAATGTCAGAGTCGTGCCTGGAGCAGACCTACAACTGCTTTTGCACTGAGAACTCCATTGATCAGATCGAAGCTAAGACCGGTGATGAATAGCTACATCCTCGATCAATCAGGACTCAGCAAGAAGCGAGTGAATAAACACTAGAATCTTATCGCCAGACGTGCTTGACAGTTTTATCTCCGGCACTTCTACGTCTGTGGCGACGTTGATCAGTGGGACGGTTACGGTGATCTTTCTTTTCCGCTGCTCTATCCTTAAGTCTTTGCTCCAATTTTCAGTAGCTGCCGCCAACTGAGATAAGATTGCATCGACTTCTTCATTTCGGTGATTCTCTGCCGCGTCGAGAAGATCGCTGACAGAAGTGCGAAAACGCACCGCATGCTGGTCGTTTCGTAGATCCTCGACAACTTTAACAATATCACCCCAGGATTTGCATTTGTTTAGAACGAAGGCGGTAAGCATTGGGACCTCATATCCGAGGTCGCGGTGACCGAGCCACATCTCCTTTCTTTCATAAAACCTCTGCCGCACTTTTTCATCGAAAATATCAATCAGCTTGCTGCCCACGTGTTCTGGTGCGGAACGTGCTAATACGGAGCTGGAACGCTTCCTGAGACCTTTGACGAACTGGGCCTTCATTGGATGCAAGACTAGGTTTGCTCGAGCAAGCTGCTGAAGACAGTCATAGTATAGCGTGCGAAGGAGAAGAGCGCTCGTCCCACCAGAATAAGAACCATGTTCCGAGTATCTTTGTCGCATTGACTGAAAAGCAGCGGCTGCTTCTTCGGTCAGCTCAGATTCTATGTCTCTCCAGTCAGCCGATGGGTAGTAGCGATCAACCCCCAACTCGGCCGCCATGCAAATCCCACCTTCGCCGCTCATCCAGCGATGAGTGTAGTTTTGGAAGAGATGAATGATTTCCGTTTCGAGGCTATCAATTCTCGGTATGTAGGCTTTGAGGACCTGCTTGTAGACCCTGCTTTCTAAAGTGGAGTCATTTTCCCACAGTGGCGCACCGAGATTCGAGAGCTCAAGAATCTGTGGAAGCCGTTCAGCGTTGCGCTGTATCGATGGCTTATCAAGAAGGACTTCGTCATAGAGCACGAATGCTTCGATTGCTTCATCGATTCCTCCGTGTGCACGCCATAAGGCATGACTATCGCCAGCCCGCGTTCGAGTGTCATTCTGAGCGAGAGCTAATGCTATGACTGAGGAAGTATCGAGAATGGTTTTCACCATGCAAGTCCTCCGCCGATCTTCAGCCAATTCGGTTAGGTTAGAAGTAGTTTAGCGATGTCCACCGGCTACTGTGACGAAAATTCGGTTTGGCTCAGGAGGCAACCTTTCGGCCGGATGAAGGTCGTGGTGATGCCCGCTGCGTCGAACGGCTCTCGAAAGGCGGTCGTGCCGCCGGCCGCGATGATCCCGTTGAGGAGGCGCGCCACGCCCGCCGGCCACTTCCCGCCGAACTCGGCTAGCGGCACGCTGCTGTGCAGCAGCAGGGCGCTCTCGGCGCAGGGCCGTGTCTGGGGCAGGGCCTGTGCCGGCATCACTCCCAGCAACATGCCGGCGTAGACCAGGCCGGCCGGAAGACCCTCGGCGGCGCGCTCGCCGCGTTCGATGATCTGCCGGAAGCCGATGGCCTCGGCATGGCCGACGCCGTCTTTCAGCCGGGTGAAGCTGCGGCCCTCATAGAGGTCGGGAAGGTGCACGACATGCCCGGCGGCGCGCAGCCGCACGGCGAGGACGCGGACGCCGGCGGTCAGCCTCAGGGCGCGATGGAACAGCAGGATCTCGGCCATGGCGGCGCCAGTTTGTTGCCGGCTGGCGCCCCCCCGGTCATGCCCGGCGCCCCAGCCCGGGCAACACGCCTGACACCCCCCGACCCCCCGCGATTCCGCCGTTTTTTCCGCTTGCTCCCCCCTTTGAGCGGCGCCTTGTGACTTTCCTCACAGAGCCGCCCGGCGCCCTCCGGCAAGCTCGCCTTCCTGACCGAGCCGCGCCGGGCCCCGCTCGACTGGGGCCCGCTGACAAGGGGAGTTTGTATGGCTGTACAGCACGACGGTCTGCCGCAGGCGGGCGAAATTCGCGGGGCCTCCCGGATGCTCGATTCCCGGATACCCTGCGATTTCGTACCCACGGACCTGCCTGAGGACGGCCGGCTGCGGCGCCCGATCGGGCTCGATCCCCTGGCGCTCGGCCTCGGCATCGATCTCGACCGCGGTCTCGCGCTGCGCGGTGCCCGCCTGTCGGGGAGCCATCCCCTGGAGGCCGCGGCGGAGACCCTGCGCGCCTGGCCGGGCGGCACAGAGTCCCGCGACTTCCTCGGTGACGCCCTGGGCGGCGACCCCCTGGGAGTCGACTCCCTGGGAATCGACCCCCTGGGAAACGGCCGGGGCGCCGCCGGGCAGAGCGCCGCTGACGACGGCGACCCCCTGTCCCGCGGCCTTGCGCGCGCCCGGGCGGGCGACCACCAGGGCGCCGTGGCGGAGTTCACCGCCGCCCTCGCGCGTGCGCCGCAAAACCAGGGCCGCATCTACCTGGAGCGCGCCTACAGCTACCGCGCCCTCGGCTACACCTACCTCGCCATCGACGACTTCGAGCGCGCCGGCGGCCTCGGCGCCGGCTGGGCCGTGGCCTACAACGGCATGGGCATGGTGCGCCGCGAGAAGGGCGACCTCACCGGCGCGCTGGCCGACTTCGACGCCGCCATCGGCTACGACGCCGGCTTCGCCGCCGCCTGGTCGAACCGCGGCCTCTGCCATCTCGACCGCTACGAGGACATCAAGGCGGTGGCCGACTTCACCCGCGCCCTCGACCTCGGCGGCGAGCAGGTGGTCACCCTGTTCCATCGCGCCGCCGCCTATGCCCGCCTGAAGCGCCACGGCGAGGCGGAGGCGGATCTCACCCGCGCGCTGCACTTCGCGCCGCAGGAGCCCTGCATTCTCAACCGCCGCGGCATCGCCCGCGAGGCGCAGGGCAAGCTGACCGAGGCGCTGGAGGATTTCGACCGCACCGTCGCCGCCGACCCGACCTTCGCGCCGGCTTTCGGCAACCGCGCGCGCCTGCTGCAGCGCCTGGAGGACTACCAGGGCGCCATCGACGACTTCACCCGCGAGCTGGAGTTCGATCCCGGCTCCTGGCAGGCCCACGCGCGGCGCGGCCAGTGCTACAGCAAGCTCGGCCAGCTGCGCTACGCCGTGCTCGACTTCAACGCAGCGCTGACCCGCGGCGAGGGGCGCGCCACGCTCTATCTCGACCGCGCGCGCTGCTACGGCGAGATCAGGAACTACGACAAGGCGCTGGCCGACTGCGAGGAGGCCCTGCGCCTGGCGCCGAACTGCGCGCGCGTCTACGCCGAGCGGGCCCGCTGGCGCGAGCGCCTGCGCGACCGCGACGGCGCCCTGGCCGATCTCGGCCGCGCCATCGAGTTGGACCCCGGCAACGGCCGCTACGTGCAGCAGCGCGGCCGCTTCCTGCTGCGCCAGGGCCGCTTCGAGGCGGCACAGCGCGACTTCGAGCGCGACGTCCTGCTCAACCCGACCGAGCCCTGGGCCTACATGAGCCGCGGCGACTGCCGCGCGCGCCTCGGCCTCGGCATGGGCGCCGCCGAGGACTACCGCCGCGCCGCCGAACTCTTCGCCGAACTCGGCCGCAACGAGGAACGCGGCACAGCCCTGCAACGCATGCAGCAGGCCCTGGTGGCGTAAGGGGGTGGCGTAACACGCCGATCGTCATCCTCGGGCTTGCCTGTCCCGGCCGCCGGCGAGTCCGTGGCTCACCCCCCACCCGACCTCCCCCCATCAAGGGGGGAGGA
>DAIQBR010000165.1:2477-7783 GCA_036781105.1 Kiloniellaceae bacterium | reverse complement strand
CAACCTCGACTTCCCGCACCTCATGCTGCGCTACCGCGCGGCCGAGCGCAAAGCCGGCAAGGGCGACTTCCGCGTCGAGCAGCTGACCAAGACCGACCGCAACGGCAAGCTGGCGAGCCTCGCCCCGGGCCTGGTGAACTGGGCCGGCGACACCGGCAACAAGCTGACACGCCCGGTCATGGAGAGCGTCGCCGGCGTCCACCGCGAGGCCGAGCTGCCGCAGTTCCACGGCAAGACCTTCGCCCTGCGCGCCAAGCAGAACCCGCCGCAGCGCAAGACCGAGGCGCCCGCCAAGGGCCGCAAGGTGGCGTTCTACGCCACCTGCTTCGTGAACTACAACAACCCGAAGATCGGCGAAGCCGCGCAGGCCGTGCTGGCCAAGAACGGCGTCGAGACGGCGGTGGTCTACCCGGCCTGCTGCGGCATGCCGCAGCTCGAGAACGGCGACATCGAGAAGGTGGCCGAGGCGGCGAAAAAGGTTTCCGCCGAGCTCAACCAGTGGATCGACCAGGGCTACGACATCGTTGCGCTGACGCCGTCCTGCGCGCTGATGTTGAAGTTCGAATGGCCGCTGATCCTGCCGGACGATGCCGGCGTGCAGAAACTGGCCGAGCACACCTCGGACATCACCGAGTACGTGGTCGACATCGCCAAGAAGGAAGGCCTCGCCGAGGGCCTCGGCAGGCTGGAAGGCGGCGTCGCCCTGCACATGGCCTGTCACGCCCGCGCCCAGAACATCGGCGCCAAGGCGGCGGAGATGCTGCGCCTGTTGCCCGAGGCCGATGTGAAGGGGATCGAGCGCTGCTCGGGCCACGGCGGCTCCTGGGGCGTGATGAAGGACAACTTCGACGTCGCCATCAAGGTCGGCCGCACGGCGGCGCGCCAGACCGCCCAGGCCGGCAAGGCCTACGTGGCCTCGGAGTGTCCGCTGGCCGGCCAGCACCTGCTGCAGGGCATCGATCGCCTGAAGATGGACGACAAACCCGAGGTCGCGCGCAGCTACCACCCCATCGAGCTCCTCGCCAAGGCTTACGGCCTGGTCGAGTGACGCCACTGGTCGAGTGACACGATGGGCGACGGCGGCGCTGCGGCCTCGCGCTAGACTAAGGAGTGCAACGACATGAGCACGGACTTGCCATGAAACGACAGATCACCCGCGAAGACATTCTGCCGATGCAGACCTACGAGGCGGAGCGCCGCGAGCTGCGCCGCGACCTGGTCGCGAAGAAGAAGTTCCGCCGCCAGGACATCGGGCCGGTCTGCACCTTCTACTTCGAGAACTACGACACCATGTGGGCCCAGATCCACGAGATGCTCTACATCGAAAAGGGCGGTGAGGAGCAGATCGCCGACGAGCTCAGCGCCTACAACCCGCTGATCCCGCAGGGCCGCGAGCTGATCGCCACGGTGATGTTCGAGATCGACGATCCGCAGCGCCGCCACACCTTCCTGGCCAAGCTGGGCGGCATCGAGGAGACCGCTTTCTTCGAGGTCGACGGCGAGCGCATCGTCGGCAAGCCGGAGGAGGACGTTGACAGGACCAATGCCGACGGCAAGGCCTCCTCGGTGCAGTTCATCCACTTCCCCTTCACCGACGCCCAGGTCGAGAAGTTCAAGCAGCCGGGCAGCCGTGTGATCCTCGGCTTCACCCACCCGCAGTATGCCCACATGACCATCCTGTCGGAGGATGTCCGCAGCGCCCTGGCCCAGGACTTCGCCTAGAGCTTTTCGCCTCATCCTGAGGCGGAAAAATGAAATCCCCTCATGCTGAGGCGGCGCGTCAGCGCCGTCTCGAAGCACGAGGGGTTTTCTTTGTCTACTCCAGCTTCTCGCCGGGATAGAGACCGTAGAAGGCGGCGCGCTGCAGCCAGCCGCTGAAGCCGCCCAGGCTCACCTCGCACCAGTCGCCCAGGCAGCGCTGCAGTACGCCGACCACCCCCGCGTCGATCAGCGCCACGCCGGGCGCGCTCGCCTCGGGGCGTCGCCGCAGGGTGTGGCGCTTGCCGGTCACCAGGATGCCGCGCTGGCCCTGCACCATGGACTGGTGCACCCAGCCCTCGGTGCCCTGCCAGTCGCGGATGCGCCGCCAGGTATCGAACTCGTCGACGATTTCCACCGGCATGCCGCTGCGCCGGTAGACCCAGTCGATGGGGTAGCGCGTGCCCGGGCCGGTGCGCAGGTTCACCTCGTCGGGCCGCAGGGTGACGAAACGCGGCAGCGGCAGGCCGGTGCGCCCCGGCGGGGCCGGGCGGGCGGTCTCGGCCGCGTCGGCGGTGGGCTCCTGCGGTGCGGTTTCCTGCGCCAGCCCCGCCCCGCCCGGCAGCGTCCAGGCCAGTGCCGCGGCGAGCAAGGCCGCCGGCAGCAGACGGGTCGGAGGACAGGGGCTCGGCATGTCCATTTCCTAGCGTCGACCTTCGCGCCGGGTCAAGACGGCCCGCCCCTTCCAGCCCCTTCCCCCTTCTCTCCCGCGGCCGACCCTGTCCCCTGGACAAGCCGGCGCCCTGCCTGCTATGGCAAAGCGCGCAGACCGGCCCCCTTCCGGGCGGGTTTGTTTGCCTGCCCTTTGTCCATGGCCCCCGGCCCCGCAGCCCGAGCTAGGAAGCAATGCCCCATAAGAAGGTCCGCGTTATCGTCACCCGCCGCCTGCCGGACGCCATCGAAACGCGGATGATGGAGCTCTTCGACTGCCGCCTGAACATCGAGGACAAGCCGATGAGCCAGGCGCAGCTGATCGAGGCGGCGAAGGCGGCCGAGGTGCTGGTGCCGACGGTGACCGACCGCATCGACGCGGCGGTGCTGTCCCAGGCCGGCCCGCAGTTGAAGCTCATCGCCTCCTTCGGCACCGGCGTCGACCACATCGACCTGAAGACCGCGCGCCAGCGCGGCATCACCGTGACCAACACGCCGGGCGTCCTCACCGAGGACACCGCCGACATGACCATGGCGCTGATCCTCGCCGTGCCGCGCCGTCTCGCCGAGGGCGAGCGCCTGGTGCGCACCGGCGAATGGCAGGGCTGGGCGCCGACTGGCATGCTGGGCCACCGGGTGAACAACAAGCGCCTGGGCATCATCGGCATGGGCCGCATCGGCAGCGCCGTGGCGCGCCGCGCCAAGGGTTTCGGCATGTCGATCCACTACCACAACCGGCGCCGCGTGCACCCCTCCGTGGAAGAGGAGCTGGAAGCGACCTACTGGGAGAGCCTCGACCAGATGCTGTCGCGCATGGACATCATCTCGGTGAACTGCCCGCACACCCCCGCGACCTTCCACCTGCTCTCGGCACGGCGCCTGAAGCTGCTGCGCGAGGAGGCCTACATCGTGAACACCTCGCGCGGCGAGGTGGTCGACGAGAACGCCCTGACCCGCGCGCTGGAAGCGGGCGAGATCGCCGGCGCCGGCCTCGACGTCTTCGAGCACGAGCCGGCGGTCAATCCCAAGCTGCTGCGCCTCGACAACGTGGTGCTGCTGCCGCACATGGGCTCGGCCACCATCGAGGGCCGCCTCGCCATGGGCGAGAAGGTCATCATCTCCATCAAGACCTTCGTCGACGGCCATACCCCGCCCGACCGCGTCCTGGAGACGATGTTCTAGGATTCAGTCCTAGTATCGCGATTCGATGTGAATGTGGTCGTCGTGGCGGGCGGCGCGGCAGCCCTGAAAGCGAACACTGTTGCTGGCGAGGCCCAGGCGGCTCTTCAGGTGTGGCTCCAGCAGCAGGCGGGTAACGCCGTGCCGGCTGCCGTCCGTGGTCAGCCATTGCAGCGCCGCTTTCGTGCGTTCCGCGTCCATCACCAGGTCGTCGTCCACCAGCAGGTGGAACCAGCCCATGTCCCAGCGCAGGGTCGCCCAGTTCGCCGTGCCGGCGCAGGGCTGCGGCTCGCCGGGGCCCGGCGGCGTGAAGCCCCTGTAGCCGAGGGGTGAGGCCAGGGAGCCGCGCCGATAGCGGCCCTGCCGGTCCCGGTAGTAGAAAGCGAGGTCCAGCTTGCGGCCGTCGTCGTGCGAGATGTGCGGCAGCAGGGGAAAGCCGGTGAGGAAGGGAAAGCCGGCGTCCAGGGTCTGCGTCAGGGTGCCGGGGAAGCGCTCGTTCATGCGCGCAGCCAGGGAGGCCACGGCGCCGTAGGTTCCGGGGGTGACGTAGTGGCGGTTGAGCAGGCAGTAGATCGGCGAGGCCGCTACGAAGGGATGCGTGCCGTCCTCCCAGCACGGCAGGCTTGCCCGCTTGGTCACGGTGCCGGCGTCGAGGGCAACGGTCGCGCCGCCATAGAGCAACGCAAAGAGCGCGAGCAACACCAGCCCGCGGCGCCGGCTGCCGCGGAACAGCAGGCGGCGCAGCAGCAGCGCGGCCAGCCAGGCGAGACCGCCGATCTGCGTCACAAGAGTGAGCAGCAGGACAGCCAGGCCGTGGCCGAGGAGTCTCAACACCCGGTCACTTCACGGGGCAGGGGCCCTGGGTGGCGGCGTCGTGCACCTTCACCTCGCCCATGGCGATGGCCTCTTCGGCGGCGTGGGCGGCCTCTTCCATCTCCGGCGTGATGAGCGCGCCGTTGTCGTCGTCCAGCACCCAGTCGAGCCCGCCCTCGGCGAGGCCCAGCACCTTCACGCCCGGCTCCCACTCCTCGTCCCTGGCGGCCATGAAGTTGTCGTAGACCGCGTTGTCGACGCGTTTACGCATGGAGGTCAGGACCTGGCCGGGATGCAGGCCGTTCTGGTTGGAGTCCGTGCCGATGCCCAGCACGCCCGCGTCGGCGGCGGCCTGCAGCACGCCGATGCCGGTGCCGCCGGCCGCCTGGATGATAACGTCGGCGCCCTGCTCGATCTGCGAACGGGCCAGTTCGGCGCCGCGCGCCGGATCGCTCCAGGCCGCCGGCGTCGGCCCGGTCATGTTCACCAGCACTTTCACCTTCTTGTCGACGCTGCGCGCGCCCTGGATGTAACCGCAGGCGAACTTGCGGATCAGCGGAATGTCCATGCCGCCGACGAAGCCGATGACATGGGACTTGGAGGCCATCGCCGCGAGCAGCCCGACGACGTAGGAACCCTCCTGCTCGCGAAACACGATGGACTGCACGTTGGGCGCCTCGACCACCGCGTCGACGATGGCGAACTGCGTTTTGGGAAACTGCGGCGCGACCTTGGCGAGCGCGCTGGCGTGATTGAAGCCGATGGCGACGATGGGCGAGAAGCCCTTCTGCGCGAAGGTCCTGAGCGCCTGCAGCGACTGCGCCGGCGAGGCGATCTCGAACTCGCCGTAGCTCTCGCCGGTCTCCTCGCGGTAACGCTCGGCGCCCACGTAGGCCGCCTCGTTG
>DAIQBR010000165.1:696-2445 GCA_036781105.1 Kiloniellaceae bacterium | reverse complement strand
AGACCACGGCCGGTTTGGCGAAAGCGGTGCCGGCGAGCAGACAAAGGGTGATGAGGGAAAGCAGCGGCCTGGCGAACACGGGGAAAGAGACTCCGCAATAGGGGGGGTCAAGCCGTTGGACTCTAGGCGATTTCCCAAGAGTTCGGAAGGGGTCCGACTTTCATAAGTTGAGTGCACCACGGGCACATGCAACCATATTCCTATGGTGGCTCTTGGCTCCGATACCGCACGATCGGGTTCTACCGACCGTGATCTTCGTTCCCGCGCGGGGCTTGGCCTTGCGGTCAGTTGGGTCCTGCTCCAGCTATGGCATGACTCTCCTGTTCCCTACATCCTGAAGCGGGATACGGGGGTCGACTTGCTGTTCAACACCACACAGCAGCGCGGACTTCTGGTCGCCTTCGCCCTGTGCCTCGTGTTCACTCTGACCGAATCTCGCCGGGCCTGGCTGCCGGGCCGGGCCGATGCAGTTCTTGCTGTGCTCGCGGCCGTCTCAGGCAGCTACATCTGCTGGAATCACGGTAACTTGGCGGGCGCATCGGTTGTTAATCCGAGCCTTCTCTCCCTGACGATGGCGTCCCTTGGTCTCGCCTTGCTGGTTCTGGCAAGCGGGCGGTTGTTCGGCTGGTTCGCTGCCCTCCTGGTAACGATGCTTGTTTTCCAAGGGCCCATCATCGGCGCGTTCCAGTGGGTCAAACCCTTCGGCTTCGAGTACACCCTGGCGCAGTACTGGCTCACCTCGGAAGGCGTCTTCGGGCTGATGCTCGGGATCTTCGCCCAGGAAGGCTTCGGCTTCGTCATCCTGGGCGCAGGGTTCGACGTTCTCGGGCTGAACCGCCCGGTGGTGTCGATCGTGGCGCGGCACCTGCCGCCGGAGGAATTGCAAGAGCCGGCGCTGACGCATCCCCTGACAAACTGCATCTGGGCCTTGGCGCTTCTGTTTTTCTATTTCCTACAGCCGGACTTTTGGGACGTCAGAGCTGCTAGCGCACTCGACATGGCGACTTCACCGCTTCTGCTTGGCGTGTTGCTTTACCTCGCCTTCATGGCCGTGGCCTGGTTAGCGAGGCTGTCTGGCAAGGAAGGGGTGAGGCGAAGTGGCTGGGGGATGGGCGAAGGCGGCATGCTGCTGTCGGCCTCGCTGATCTTGAGCGGAATTCTCATCGCTTGTTTTGTTGCGGCGCAGGCAGCTTTCGCCGATCTGACGCTGGGAACGACGCGGATCTTCCAGCCGGCGGACTGGCTTGCGCTCTTCTCTGCTGTCAGCCTGGCGATCACTCTCGTGCTACTGCGCAGGCCGGAAGGCCGCCGGAAATGGGCCGCCCCGGCAGTCCTGGCGTTCTTTCCTGTCGCTCTGTTGTTCTGGCTTATGGCTGTGGAGCGCTATTCGCCCAGCCTGTCAGCCTTCTTCGCGAACATACTGCTGCTCTTCATTATGGCCGAGCATTGCTACCTCGCTCTCCGTCGAGAGAGGCTTTCTCCTGTAGCCGTGCCGGGAGCCTTCGTGAAGCGCGCATTCCTGCCGCTATGCGAGTCTGCCGCCCGGATCATGGTGCGGGTTGTCATCATCTTTGCAGCCTTGGGCATGCTCGTGCCTTGGAGTTGGGTTTGGAGCGGAAGCCTTGAGTACTTGGTCTACTGGCTGAGCGGGGGCACCTAAACCGCGCAGAGCGCTTCGCCGGTGCGGTAGTCCATCGTGTTCAGGTCGCGGATGGTGGCTTGCGGGCCGCAGAGGGCGCAGTCGGGGTC
>DAIQBR010000165.1:0-654 GCA_036781105.1 Kiloniellaceae bacterium | reverse complement strand
AGTCGAAGAGGACAAGCGAGCCCGCCAGCGAGGTGCCGATGCCGAGCAACTCCTTCACCACCTCGTTGGCCTGCAGCGCGCCCATTGTCCCGGCCAGGGCGCCGAGCACGCCGACGTCAGCGCAGCTCTCCTTGGGGTCGCCCGGCTGCGGGCCGAAGAGGCAGCGATAGCAGGGCGTTGCGCCGTCGTGTGCCTTGAAGGTGGAAAGCTGGCCGTCGAAGCGCATGATCGCGGCCGAAACCAGGGTCTTCTTCGCCAGGTAGCAGGCGTCGTTGGCGAGGTAGCGCGTGGGGAAGTTGTCGGAGCCGTCGGCGACGAGATCGTAACGGCCGACGAGATCCAGGATGTTGTCCGGGCCGAGGCGCAGCTGATGCGCCTCTACCGTCACCTCGGGATTGATCTCGGCGATCCGCCGGCGCGCCGACTCCACCTTGGCCATGCCGACATTCGTGGTGTCGTGCAGCACCTGGCGCTGCAGATTGGAGAGGTCGACCGTGTCGTCGTCGACGATGCCGAGGGTGCCGACACCGGCCGCCGCGAGGTAGAGCAGCAGCGGCGAGCCGAGGCCGCCGGCGCCGATCACCAGGACGCGGGCCTGCAGCAGCCTGGCCTGGCCGTCCTCGCCGATCTCGGGCAGCACCAGGTGGCGCGCGT
>DAIQBR010000164.1:0-7810 GCA_036781105.1 Kiloniellaceae bacterium | reverse complement strand
CAGCTTCCCACCGCCGAAGCGGCGCAATTACCCACAAGGCGTCTTCTACCACGCACAAATTTTTTTAGCAGAATATCAATCACTTGACGCTTAGGTCTTGAGACGGCCTGCGCTAAACTGCGGGCTGATCGGGGGTAATGGTCATGCGACGTTCGACAACAGCGTTCCTGCTGGCGCTGCTTTGTGCCTGCCTTGGCACCGCCTCGGGGGCGGGCGCCGCCGCGGGCGCACCGGCAGTCGTGGACGCCTTGCCGCACAAGGCGGTCTACAGCCTGTCGCTGGGCGAGATGCGGTCTTCCAGCCTGGTGGTCGATGCGACCGGGCGCTTCGAGTTCGAGTGGACCGACGTCTGCGATGGCTGGGCCATCAACCAACGGTTTCGCATCGCCTTTCTCTACGAAGACGGCCTCACGGTCAGCTACGGCTGGAGCCTGTCGTCCTGGGAGTCCAAGGACGGCAAGCGCTACCGCTTTTTCATCCGCCGCTTCGACGCCTCGGGCGAGAGCGAGTCGGTGCGCGGCGCCGCCGTCATCGGGGCCGACGGCAGCGGCCGTGCCACCTACAGCGAACCGGAGCCGCGCGAGATCGAACTGCCCGCCGGGACGCTGTTTCCGACCAGCCATACCTCCCACGTGCTGGAGCGTGCCGCCGCCGGCGGTGCCCCGCTGTGGACCCTGGTGTTCGACGGCTCCGGCGACGAGGGGCTGATGGGCGTCTCCGCCGCGCTCTCGCCGCGGCTGCCGCCGGGCAGCGCGACGCAGTTGGCCAGCCCGCTGCTGCGCGACCAGGCGTCGTGGCAGGTCAACATGGCGTTCTACCAGCCCGGCGCCGCCAACGCCGAGCCGGAGCAGGAGCAGGCCCTGCGCCTCTTCGCCAACGGTGTGGTCGACGAGATGCGCCTCGACTACGGCGACTTCGTGCTCAACGCCGACCTCACTGCGCTCAGCGAACTGCCGCAGCCGGACTGCTGAGCGGCACTGCCCTTATGTCTTCTTGGTCTGGGGCTTGGGCTTGGCGGGCTGCAGCGTACCGGCCAGCGAAATCGCGCGTCCTTTGCCGATGGCGGCGTCGCCGAGCTTGGCGCGCATCTGGTCGATGACGCGCTCGACGCGGGCGCGCTTCTCCCGCTCCGGGTCCAGCAGGTCGGGCAGGTCGGCCTGTTCCGCCGAGACCAGTTCGGCGGCGCCGATGCCGATCAGGCGGAAGGCGCGGCCCCTGGCCTCCTGCTGCACCAGCAGCAGGGCGGTGCGGTACAGTTCCTCGGCCATCTGGGTCGGCGCGGCGAGGCGGCGCGAGCGCGAGACCAGCTTGAAGTCGGCGGTCTTCAGCTTCAGCTGCACGGTGAGCCCGCCCAGGCCAGCCCGCTTGAGGCGCCGGGCAACCTTCTCGCTGAGCGGCCAGAGCTGGTCGAGCAGGTCCGGCGCAGCCTTGATGTCGCGCTGGAAGGTGGTCTCCGCCGAGATACTCTTGGCCGGCGAGTCCGGGTTCACGCCGCGGTCATCCTCGCCGCGGGCGAAGCGGTAGAGCCGCCGGCCGATGCTGCCGTAGCGCGCCATCAGTTCTACCTCCTTGAACGGCAGCAGGTGGCGCACCAGGGTGATGCCGTCGCGCGCCAGGGTGGCGCGCAGCGACTTGCCGACGCCCCAGATGACACCGACCGGCTGCTCGGCGAGAAACGACCGCGCGGCATCGAAGCCGAGCACCGCGAAGCCGCGCGGCTTGTCGAGGTCCGAGGCGATCTTGGCGAGGAACTTGTTGTAGCTGAGTCCGATGGAGGCGGTGAGGCCCATCTCCTCCTCGATCTCCTTGACCAGGCGGGCGAGGCTGCGCGCCGGCCAGCCGTGGTGCAGGATCTCAGTGCCCGAGAGGTCGAGGAAGGCCTCGTCGATGGAGAGCGGTTCGACCAGCGGCGTGAGCGCCAGCATGCGCTCGCGGATGGTACGGCCCACCGCCACGTACTTGGCCATGTCGGGCCGGATGACCACGGCGTCGGGGCAGGCCTTCAGCGCCTTGAACATGGGCATGGCCGAATGCACGCCGTAGAGACGGGCGACGTAGCAGGCGGCGGAAACCACGCCGCGCTGGCCGCCGCCGACGATCACCGGCTTGTCGCGCAGTTCCGGCCGGTCGCGCTTCTCGACGCTGGCGTAGAAGGCATCGCAGTCGATGTGGGCGAAGGACAGACGGTCGAGGTCGCGATGCCAGACCAGGCGCGGCGAGTCGCAGGCGGGGCAGCGCGGCGCCGCTTCCCCGGCAGTCGGATCGGGAAAGCTTTCCAGGCAGTCGCGGCACAGGCCGGGCATGGCTCAGCGGGCCGCCGTCAGGGCCGCCGGGACTTCTTCCGGGCGCCACAGACGGGCGGCGCCGAAGACACCGCTGGAATCGCCGTGCCGCGCCTTCAGCACCCGGGTGCAGAGGCTGTCGGAAAAGACGTAGCGGGGCAGCAGGCGCGGCAGGTCGTCGTAGAGGTGGGCGAGGTTCGAGAGCCCGCCGCCGAGCACCAGGGCGTCGGGATCGAGGATATTGATGACGCCCGCCAGGGCGCGGGCGAGGCGGTCGCTGTGGCGTTCCAGGGCGGCCCTGGCGGCCGGCTCGCCTGCCGCGGCACGCTCTGCCACCTCCTTTGCTGTAATGGCGCCGGCACCGGTCGCTTCCCGGTAGTCGCGGGCGAGATTGGGGCCGGAGAGGAAGGTCTCGATACAGCCCTGCTTGCCGCAGTAGCAGTCGGGGCCCGGGCGCTCGTCGGCGCCCGCCCACGGCAGGGGGTTGTGGCCCCACTCCCCGGCGATGGCATTGGCGCCGTCCAGCGCCCGGCCGTCGACCACCACGCCGCCGCCGACGCCGGTGCCCAGGATGACCGCGAAGACCACCGGCAGGCCGGCGGCGGCGCCGTCGGCGGCCTCCGACAAGGCGAGGCAGTTGGCGTCGTTCATCAGGCGTACCGGGCGGCCGAGGGCGGCGGCGAGGTCGCGGTCGAGCGGCCGGCCCAGCAGCCAGGTGGCGCTGGCATTCTTTATTAAACCGGTGGTTGATGACAGCGCGCCGGGAATGCCGACTCCGACGCTGCCGCGGCGGCCCAGTTCCCCTTCAAGCCGTTGGACCATGGCAGCGACAATGCCTATTGTAGCGCTGTAATCGCCGCGGGGGGTGGCCTGGCGTTGGCGCGCAAGAAGCTCGCCCTCGGGGCCGAGCGCGGCGACTTCTATTTTGGTGCCCCCGAGGTCCACGCCGATCCGCATGATATCTTTAGCTTTTTCAATGACCATTGCCGTCGCCGAAGTGGGAGGTTTCTTGCCAAAGCTTACCGAAAATTAACTTTATCCCTCTATCAACGTTTGAATGACGGACCTGTCCCGCCGCGCCGCGGCCCGGCAGCCCGAAATTCAGGAGTTGGCGGTGCCGTCTTTGTTGAAAGGACAGTGCCCTCATTTCAAGAGTCCCACTGGCCAGGGCAAGCAAAGATGATGAATGGAACGAACACCGTCAAAGAGGCAGGGGCGCCAAAGACCGTGCTCATTGTGGAAGACAACGAGCTGAACATGAAGCTCTTCCACGACCTGCTGGAAGCGCACGGCTATAACATCCTGCAGACCAAAGACGGCATGGAAGCGCTGCGTCTGGCCCGGGAGCACCATCCGGACCTGATCCTGATGGACATCCAGCTGCCGGAGGTTTCCGGTCTGGAGGTCACCAAGTGGATCAAGGAAGACGACAACCTGAAGTCCATTCCGGTGGTCGCGGTGACTGCCTTCGCCATGAAAGGCGACGAAGAGAAGATCCGCGAAGGCGGCTGCGAGGCCTACATCGCCAAACCGATCTCCGTCACGAATTTCCTGGAGACCGTCGAGCGGTTCCTCAATTAACCGCTGAAGGTTTCTTTCTGTTATGACCGCCCGGATTCTGGTCGTCGATGACATTCCGGCGAATGTCAAACTGCTCGAGGTCAAGCTGACCGCCGAGTACTTCGACGTGATCACCGCAGCGGACGGCCCCACGGCCATCGAGCTGGCGCACAGCGAGGCGCCCGACCTGATCCTGGCCGATGTCATGATGCCGGGGATGGACGGTTTCGAGCTGTGCCGTCGCCTGAAGGCGGACAGCGAGACAAGCCACATCCCGCTGGTCATGGTCACCGCGCTTTCCGACGTCTCGGACCGGGTGCGCGGCCTGGAGGCCGGCGCCGACGACTTCCTCACCAAGCCGGTCAACGACATCGCGCTCTTCGCCCGGGTGCGCTCGCTGGCGCGCCTGAAGCAGATGATGGACGAGCTGCGCGTGCGCCAGGCCGCCAGCGGCAACGGCACCCTGCTTTCCGAGGCCGAACTGGAACTGGCCGACGGCCTGCGCGACGCGCGCGTGCTGCTGGCGGATCCGAGCGAGACCCTGGCCGGCAAGGTGCAGAGCTACCTCGCCGAAGACGGCCACAGCACCACCCACGTGAAGACCGGCAGTGAGGCCATGGCGCTCGCCCAGTCGGAGCCCTTCGACCTGCTGATCGTCAGCCTGCACCTGGGCAAGGAAGACGGCCTCCGCCTCAGCTCGCAGTTCCGCTCACACGATGACACGCGCCATGTGCCGATCCTGCTGCTGCTCGACGAGGAAGACCTGCCGCGCCTGCCCAAGGGCCTGGAAATCGGCGTCACCGACTACCTGATCAAGCCGATCGACCGCAACGAGCTGCGCGCGCGCACGCGCACCCAGATCCGCCGCCGGCGCTATCATGACAAGCTGCGCGACATGCTGCAGCGCTCGGTGGCGCTGGCCTACACGGATACCCTGACCGGGATCTACAACCGGCGCTACATGAACGCCCACCTGGACCGCAAGATCATCGAGATCGCCGAGACGGTAAAGCCGGTCTCGGTGCTGATGTTCGACATCGACAACTTCAAACCGATCAACGACACCCACGGCCACAACGCCGGTGACGAGGTGCTGACAGAGCTGGCGCGGCGGGTTTCCCGCGGGGTGCGCGATATCGACCTGGTGTCGCGATACGGCGGCGAGGAGTTCGTCATCGTGATGCCGGACGCGGACATTGAAGTGGCGCTCAGCGTCGCCGAGCGCGTGCGCGGCCTTGTTGCCGACCAGCCTTTCCTTGTTGCCGGCGGCAGCAAGTCCCTGAAAGTCACTATCTCGGTTGGCGTCGCGACCACGCGCGATCCGACCGAGGCCACCGAGTCCCTCATCGGCCGCGCCGACGAAGCGCTGTACCGGGCCAAGGGGCGCGGGCGCAACTGCGTGAGTTCTGCCGAGTTGGACCAGCGCGGCTTCCGCCAGATCGGCCAGCCCGCCAGCGGCCGCTAGGCGCCGGCCTTTTCCGAACCCCCAAATGCAAAACGGCCGCCCAAGGGGCGGCCGCCTGAAGCTCCGGAGCCGGACAGGCTCACTTCATCTTCGATTCCTTGAAGACGACGTGCTTGCGCGCGACCGGATCGTATTTCCGCATCTCCAGCTTCTCGGTCATGGTGCGCGGGTTCTTCTTGGCCACGTAGAAGTAGCCCGTGTCCGCGGTGCTCACCATCTTGATCAGTTGCGTGGCTGGCTTGGCCATGTCCGCTGTCCTTTGCGTAAAACGCGTCGAGGCCGGCTTGGCCCCGACGGGGAAGTTGCCGGGGAAAATACTGCGCCCTGGCGCCCTGTCAAGCCCGGGGTCAAGCCCGGGGTCAAGCCCGGGGGTCAAGCCCGGGCTCAAGCCTGGCGCCGAGCCCCTGCCGGGGGCAGCGGCGCCCGAAGCCGAGATAGGAATATCAGTCTATTAAGGTCAGGAGCCCGAGCCGGCCACCGGGTGCTTGCCGGCCGCGGCGGTGTCCGGCAGGCCGTGCAGGGTGCGGGCATAGAGCCCGGGCTCCTCCAGCAGCTGCTGGGCCACCTTCATGTCGATTTCCTCGTCGCCCTCGCGGGTCGGGCAGTTGGCCCGCAGTTCCTCCACCGCGACCTCGTCGTTGGTGTCGACGTCGAGGCGGCGCAGGTCGGCGGCGATCGGCAGGGCGCCGCTGTGCAGGCGGGCCAGCACGTCGGCCGGGCTGGTGACCTCGCCGGTGGTGCAGATGTCGGGCAGCACGCCGCGGCGGTGCAGGGCATAGCCGGAGGGCGCGTGGAAGCGGGCCCAGGTGAGGATGAATTCACCGTTGTTCGGCAGCGGCAGCACGGTCTGCACCGTGCCCTTGCCGAAGGAGCTGCTGCCGACCAGCACGGCGCGGCCGGAATCCTGCAGCGCGGCCGCGACGATTTCCGAGGCCGAGGCCGAGCCGCCGTCGATCAGCACCACCACCGGCGCGTCCTCGGTGAGGTCCTCCACCTTGGCGCGGAAATACTGATGGCTGTCGGTGTGGCGGCCGTGGGTCGAGACGATGCGCCCGCCGGTCACGAAGACGTCGGAGACGGCAATGGCCTGCTCCAGCAGCCCGCCGGGGTTGCCGCGCAGGTCCAGGATATAGCCGTGCAGGTCCGTGCCGATCTCGTTCTGCGCCTGGCGGATCTTCTGGCGCAGCGTGTCGGCGGTGCGGTTGTTGAAGCCGGTCAGCCGGATGTAGGCGAGGTTGCCCTCGCGGTGGTAGCTGACGGTCTGCGGCACGATGTGGGAACGCTTCACGGCGACGGGCATCGGCTGCGCGACGGACTCGCGCTCGATGGAAAGGTGAACTTCCGTGCCGGTGCGCCCGCGCAGGCGGTTCACCACGTCACGCTGGGAGAGCCCTTCGACGCTGCTGTCGTCGATGGCGACGATGACGTCGTCCTGCAGGATACCGGCATCCTCGGCCGGCGTGCCTTCCATGACCGAGAGCACCAGCACGCCTTCTTCGATGAGACGGATGCGCACGCCGATGCCGCCGAAGCCCTCGCGGCTGGCGCGGTTCTCGCGTGCGGCGTCGCGCCCGGCGTAGCGCGAGAAGCTGTCGAGCTCGGTCAGCAGGCCGTCGAACACGGCCTCGTAGAGGCGCTCCGGATCGGCGGAGTCGAGATCGCGCGAATGATAGCGCGAGGCGGAGATCACCGCCGCGGTGAGGGCGCCCCAGGCCTGGGCGTCGTTGGGGTCGGGCATCGGGTAGCTGGCCATCTGGCGGCCGTCGATGTTGACCCGCAGGCGGTTGCCGACGGGCTCCACGCCGATCGCGGGATCGATGCTCGCCAGGCTGTTCAGGCCGGCGATGGCGAGATCCTCGACCGGGACCGCCTCGATGTAGATGTCGCTGACGTTCTGGTAGCCGGTGCTGAACAGGCGCTCGGCGCGGGCCTGGTCGTAGCCGACGGGGACGGTGCTGTCCTGCGAGGCGCAGGCCACCATGAAGAAGGCGAAGCAGAGCGGTCCGGCACGGCGCAGCAGGCCGTGTGCCTCGATAACCGGCGACCGGCGTCGGCTGACCACCCCGAGAAACTTATGCAATCTCTGCAACCCCTTGCGCTCCCTGCGTCGGCCACAATAAACGAAGTCATTAATGCTGCGCAAAGCGCAAATTCGTTCGTTCAGAGCTATTTGGCTCAGCTTTACCGCCCTAGTAAGCACCGGGCAGAGTCAAGGATTCGTTAATATCCGAGTAATATTTGCGGCGCTAGCGCCGGCGGGTTCCCTTACCCTCCGCGGCGCCGGGCCGCTTCGATCCCGCCTTACGGTCCCCGGATGAACCCTTTGATTTAACTCTCTTTTTCCCTGTTCTGCCGGTTTTAGCGGGACTTTGTGGCTTTTTTCGGGTTGCCCGGCCCGGGCCCCGGGCGACCAGTTCTTCCTCGTGCTCCCCCTCGCCTTGGGCGGAGTCGTCGAGGGCGAGGATCAGCCCGCCGGTCATCGGCGCGGCCTCCACCAGGCGCA
>DAIQBR010000163.1:0-7833 GCA_036781105.1 Kiloniellaceae bacterium | reverse complement strand
CCAGGTCGCGGCGATGATGCGGGCCGCCGTCAACACCTACGGGCGTCTCGATGTGCTGGTGAACAACGCCGGCGTCGCCCACCGCAACAAGCCGATGACCGAGGTGACCGAAGAAGAATTCGACCACATCTACGCCGTCAACGTGAAGGCGATCTACCTGGCGGCGCTGGAGGCCATCCCGCTGCTGCGCGCCCAGGGCGGCGGCTGCATCATCAACACCTCTTCGACGGCGGCACTGCGCCCGCGCCCGGGCCTCACGGTCTACAACTCCTCCAAGGGCGCGGTGAACGTGATGACCAAGTCGATGGCGGTGGAGCTGGCGCCCGACAACATCCGGGTCAACGCGATCTGCCCGGTGATCGGCGAGACCGCGCTGATGGAGACCTTCATGGGCGTGCCGGACTCGCCCGAGAACCGCAGGAAGTTCGAGGCGACGATTCCGCTGGGCCGCTTCTCGACACCCAAGGACATCGCCCACGCCGCGGCCTTCCTGGCCTCCGACGAGGCCGCCTTCCTCACCGGCGTGACCCTGGAGGTCGACGGCGGCCGCTGCATCTAGGCGGCCACGGCCCTCGTCCTTCGAGACGCCTTGCTTCCGCAAGGCTCCTCAGGATGAGGTCCTTGTCAAAACTCAAGCCTCATCCTGAGGAGGGCCGCCAGGCCCGTCTCGAAGGACGAGGCGTCCATCCGCCGTCACACGCAGAGAACCCCCCCCCAAAGCAAAAGGCCCGGGACTTTCGTCCCGGGCCTTCGCGTCGTCGTGTGAGCTTTTCGGCGAGCCCAAACTGTTCCGGAGGCTTAGTTCCGGTTGCCGAAGAGCTGCAGCATGAAGAGGAACATGTTGAGGAAGTCGAGGTAGAGGCGCAGGGCGCCCATGATCGACTTCTTGGTGGCGACCTCGCCGCTGTCGGCGGCGTAGTACATGTTCTTGATCTGCTGCGTGTCGTAGGCGGTGAGGCCGGCGAAGATCAGCACGCCCAGCACCGAGATCACGAAGTAGAGCGCCGGCGAGGCGAGGAAGAAGTTCACCACCATGGCGATGATGATGCCGATCAGGCCCATCATCAGGAAGCTGCCCATGCCGGTGAGATTCTTCTTCGTCGTGTAGCCGAACAGGCTGAGGCCGGCGAAGGCACCCGCGGTGATGAAGAAGATGCGGGTGATCGACATGCCCGTGTAGGCGACGAAGATGTAGGCCAGCGACAGGCCCATGGCGCCGGAAAACAGCCAGAAGGTGAGCTGCGCCGCCGAGGCGGACATCTTGTTGACGCGCATGGACAGGAACAGGACGAAGCCGAGCGGGGCCAGCATGACGACCCACTGCAGCGGCGTGCCGTAGATCGTCTGCATCAACGTCGCGCTCTGCGACGTCATGTAGGCCACCAGGCCGGTAATGCCCATGGCGATGGTCATGTAGTTGTACACGCCGAGCATGTACTTGCGCAGACCCTCGTCGTACTGCGCGGCACCTTCCCGCGTCTGCGTCTGCGACATGTATCTGCGATCACCGAGAGCCATCGGGATACCCTTTCATTTCAACGCGCGGCCAAGGGGCCGCGCTCTTCCCAGAATTCAGCCCTTAATATTGGATGCCTGGGCGATTGAATCAACCTTAATTTCGCACGCGTTGTGCGTAAATTTTTCTTGGAATTCAATCGACTAAACCACGGCCTTCGCTGGTATTTACAGCCTGGCGGGCGGCCGGCCGGGCCTATTCATTGCGCAGCAGGGGCGCCGCTTTCTGACTGAGCGCCCGCCAGGTGCCGGCGAAGCCGAAGCCGACGGTGATGGCGGTGGCCAGCAGGGCCGTGATGATCACGGCCTGGGGCAGGAAGACGAAATCGGCCCGCATGACCTCGGTCAGCACCAGCCAGGCGGCCAGGGTGCCGATGGCCGCCGCGATGGCGGCGGTGACCAGGCCCAGCAGGCCGTACTCCAGCAGGAAGGACTGGGCGACGGTGCGGCGGGTGGCGCCCAGCACCTTCAGGACGACGGCGTCGTAAACCCGGCGGTGGTGTCCGGCGGCGACGGCGCCGGCCAGCACCAGCACGCCGGCGACCAGCGCCACCGCGGCAATGGCGCGCACCGCGATGGCGATCTGCGCGATCAGGGCGCCGACCTGCTCCAGGGCTTCCTTCACGCGGATCGACGAGACGTTGATGAAGCGGTCGGTGACGGCGATCTCCAGCGCGTCCTCGGTCTCCGCGTCGGCCTTCACCGTGGCGATGTGGCTCTGCGGCGCCTGCTCCAGCAGGCCCGGCGAGAAGATCATGACGAAGTTGATCGACAGGCTGGACCAGTCGACCTCGCGCAGGTTGGCGATAGTCACTTCGATGTCGCGGCCCAGGATGTTGATGCTGAGCCTGTCGCCGGGGCCGATGCCGAGCGCCTCGCCGACCTCGTTGTGGAGCGATACCAGCGGCGGCCCGTCGTAGTCCGCCGGCCACCAGTCGCCGGCGGTGATCTGGTCGACGGCGCGCGGCTCGCGCATCCAGGTCAGGCCGCGGTCGCCGCGGAACACCCACTTCACGTCGCCGGGGATCTCCAACTGGTCGGGGGGCACGCCGTTCACCGCGGTGATGCGCCCGCGCAGCATGGGCACCTGCTGCAGTTCGGTGACGCCGGGGAAGCTTTCGACCAGGGCGTCGAACGCCGCGATCTGGTCCGGCTGGATGTCGATGAAATAGAAACCGGGGGCCTCCTCCGGCAGGCTCTGGCGCACCTGGCGCGTCAGATTTCCTTCGATCAGCGCGATGGTCACCAGCACCGTGAGCCCGAGCCCGAGCGACATCACCACCGAGGGCCGGTAGAGGTCGGCGATGGCCAGGCGCAGGCCGGGCCGGCGCGGCCGCGGCAGGCGCCGCGCCGCCCAGATGATGCCCAGCGCGGTGAGGCGGAACAGCAGCAGGGCGCCGATGGCGCCCAGGACGAAGTAGAGGGCCAGCCAGTGGTCGGCGGCGGTGGCGATGGCCAGCGCCGCCAGCAGGCCGCCGAAGACCAGCAGCGCCGGCAGGGTGGAGTTCACGATCGTCACCGAAGCCGGCGTCACCAGGTCGCGGAACAGGCTGGCCGCCGGGATGCCGCGCGCCCGCGCCAGCGGCCAGAGCGAGAAGGTGATCGCGGTCAGCAGGCCGAAGGCGGCGGCGACGGCCAGCGGCAGCGGGTAGATGCCGGTCTCGGCCTCCCAGCCCAAGGTGTCGCCCAGCAGGCCGGCGGCGATGTAGGTGGCGCCGGCACCGAGCACCAGCCCCAGCACGATGCCGATCGCGGCGAGGGCGAGGATCTGCGCCATGTAGACCTGGAAGATCAGCCGCCCCGGCGCGCCGAGGCACTTCAGGGTGGCGATGGTGCCGGTCTTGCCCTCCAGGTAGCTGCGCACCGCGTTGCCGACGCCGACGCCGCCGACCAGCAGCGCGGTCAATCCGACCAGGGTGAGGAACAGGGTCAGCCGGTTGATGAAGCGGCCGATGCCCGGTGCCGCCTCGGTGGTATCGCGGATGCGCCAGCCGGCCTCGGGGAAGGTCGCGCTCAGCGCGGCGCGCATGGCCTCGGGCGTCACGCCGGGGTCGAGACGCAGGCGGTAGTGGTGCTGGATCAGGCTGCCCGGCTGCACCAGCCCGGTGTCCGCCAGGCTCGCGTGGGCGACCATGAAGGTCGGCCCCAGGGTGAAGGCGCGCGAGGTGCGGTCGGGTTCGCGCTGCAGGGTGCCGGTTACCCGGTAGTCGATCTCGCCGACCCGCACCAGCTCGCCCGGCGCCACACCCAGGCGGCGCTGCAGGCCGGGGTCGATCACCGCGCCCCAGTGGACGCCCCCGGGTCCGTCGCGCTTGGCCAGCGCCTCCGTGAGGTCGCCCGGCTGTCCCGGCGCCGGGGCGACTTCGGCAGCCCCGAACAGCGGATAGAGGTCGTCAACGGCGCGCAACTCGACCAGCACGCGGCGCGCGTCCGCCGCCGGTCCGCGGGCCATGGCGCGCATCTCGGCGACGCGCGAGACGTCGGCGCGGCTGTCCAGGAAGGCCTGCTGCTCCGCGTCTGCCGCGACGTGGATGAGGCGCAGGTCCATATCGCCGCCCAGCAGGATGCGGCCGTCGCGCTTCAGGCCGGTCAGCACGGAATCGGAGACCGAGCCGACGCCGGCGATGGCGGTGACGCCCAGGGTGAGGCAGGCCAGGAAGATGCGAAAGCCCTTCAGCCCGCCGCGCAGTTCGCGGCGCGCCAGGCGCAGGGCGAGCGGCCAGCCGGCGCCGCCGCGTGCCGCTGCGGCACTCTGGCCGGCCGCCTGCGCCAGGACAGTCACAGCACCGACATCGCTGACGTGCCCGTGCCGCCGCCGTTGGCGACGTCGTCCACGATGAGTCCGTCCAGCAGCTTCACCGAGCGTTCACAGCGCACCGCGAGCTGCGGGTCGTGCGTGATGAGCAGCAGCGTGGTGCCGTGTTCGGCCTGCAGGCTGAACAGCAGGTCGATGATCTGCTGGCCGGTCTCGCCGTCCAGGTTGCCGGTCGGCTCGTCGGCCAGCAGCAGGTCGGGCGCCGGGGCGAAGGCGCGGGCCAGGGCGGTGCGCTGCTGCTCGCCGCCGGAAAGCTGGCCGGGATAGTGGCTCAGGCGGTGGCCCAGGCCGACGGACTCGAGGCAGGCGGCGGCGCGCTCGAAGGCGTCGCTGCGCCCGGCGAACTCCAGCGGGATGGCGACGTTCTCCAGCGCCGTCATGGTCGGCACCAGGTGGAAGTCCTGGAACACGATGCCGACGCTGTCACGGCGGAAGCGGGCGAGGGAATCCTCGTCCAGGCCGGTGAAGCGGGTGCCGCCGACATTTACATCACCTTTGCTGGCGCGCTCCAGGCCGGCGATGATCATCATCATGGACGACTTGCCGGACCCCGAGGGGCCGACCACGCTGACCGTCTCGCCGCGGCCGACCACGAGGTCGAGGCCGCGCAGGATATGCACGGGGCCGGCGGTGGAAGGGAGGGTCAGTTCCACCGAGTCCAGGGTGATCATGGGGCTGCCAGGGGCGCTTGAAGCAGGCCGGGACGTGGATCTGGAAGGGGCGCGGTGATCTGGGGTCATGGCTCACGTCTGTTCTTCGGCCTTGATGCCATATGGCCCGATTGGCGGACTTTTCAACGCACTAGCGCCCGGCGCGGCCCCCGGCGGCGCGGCGGCCGGGCCGCTGCGGCAGGTCGGCGCGCGCTTGATCCCCGGCGGCAGAGCCCTTACCTCTTGAAATATCTCGTTTCTCGGCGGAAAGGGTCCGCTACAAGGGCCCGCAGCCCCGAATTCCATCTCGACAGGCAGGTCATGCGCTTTTTCCGACAGAACGACACTCAGAACCGAGGCATGTCCGGGCCGGGCGCCGCGCTCGGCCTGGCGCTGATGGCTGTGGCGCTGCCGGCCGGCGCTGCGGTGGCCGAGCCCATCCGCCTCATGGCCTTCGGCACTAGTCTGACCCACGGCTACGGCCTGCCGGCCGGCGAGACCTTCCCGGAGCAGCTCGAGGCGGCCCTGCAGGCCAGGGGTCTCGACGTCACCGTGATCAACGCCGGCAATTCCGGAGACACCACCGCCGGCGGCCTGGCCCGGCTCGACTGGGCGCTGGCCGACGAACCCGACGCGGTGATCCTGGAACTCGGCGCCAACGACGGCCTGCGCGGGCTGGATCCGGCGGCGACCTACGACAATCTCGACGCCATCATGGCGAAGCTGACGGCCGAGGACCTGCCGGTACTGATCGCCGGCATGCTGGCGCCGCCCAATCTGGGCCGCGAGTACGGCGAAGCCTTCAACCAGGTCTATCCGCGCCTCGCCAAGAAATACGACGTGCCGCTCTACCCCTTCTTTCTGGATGGTGTTGCCATTGAGCCCTCTCTGAACCAGGCCGACGGCATCCATCCCAACGCCGACGGCGTGGCCGAGATCGTCGCGCGCATCACCCCGCATGTCGTCCGACTGCTGGAAGCCAAGTCTCTGGCCGAGCGTTCGGCCGGCGGCAACTGAGTACTGGGGGGCGGAGGACAATGGCGCTGACTTCGCAGCTGAGCTGCGGCACCCAGCGGGCCGGGCGCTACAAGGCGGCCCATGCCGCCTTGGAGGAGGGCGCGGCGCCGGCCCATGCCGCCTGGGCGACGGTCGCCAAGGGCTGCCTGGAGGCGCTCGGCGATCTGCCGGAAGGCGCCAACCTGGGTTTCATCTACGCCACCGACGCCTTGGCCGGAGACCTCGGCAGCATCGTCACCTTCCTGCGTGAGCGCAGCGGCATCCGGCACTGGGTCGGCACCGTCGGCGCCGGCGTGGTCGCCAGCGGCGTCGAGTACTACGACCGCCCCGCCGTCTCCCTGCTGGTGGCGGCCCTGCCCGAGGAGGCGGTGCGCCTCTTCGCGCCGGTCAGCACGGCACCGGACGACGGCGGGCTTGCCGGGTTCACGGCGGCGCACGGCGAGTGGATCGCGCGTCACCGCCCGATCCTCGGCGTGGTGCACGGCGATCCGCGCAACCGGGATGTCATCGATATCGTCGAAGGGCTCGCCGCGGCGACCTCGGCCTTTCTGGTCGGCGGCCTCACCGCCTCGCAGGGCGTGCTGCCCCAGGTCGCCGAAGACATCGTCGAGGGCGGCGTTTCGGGTGTGCTGTTCTCCTCCGAGCAGATGGTGGTCAGCGGCCTCTCGCAGGGCTGCACGCCGATCGGCGCGGAGCACGAGATCACCGACGCCGACGACTCCGGCATCGTGAAGCAGATCGACGGCCGGCCGGCGGTCGAGGTGCTGCGCGAGGAGGTCGGCGAACTGCTGGCCCGCGACCTCAGGCGCATCGGCGGCTACATCTTCGCCGCCCTGCCGATCCCCGGCAGCGACACCGGCGACTACCTGGTGCGTAATCTCGTCGGCCTCGACGTGGATCGCGGCTGGCTGCAGGTCGGCGCCGAGGTGGGCGAGGGCGACCGCCTGCGCTTCTGCCGCCGCGACCATGCCTCGGCGCGGGCCGACCTGAAGCGCATGCTGGAGGATCTGCGTGAGCGCGCCGGCGGGGCGCCGCGCGGGGCGCTCTACTTCTCCTGCGTGGCGCGCGGGCGTCATCTCTTCGGCACGCAGTCGGAAGAGCTGCAGTTGATTCGCGAGACCTTCGGCGATATGCCGCTCACCGGGTTCTTCGCCAACGGCGAGATCTGCAACAACCGGCTCTACGGCTACACCGGCGTGCTCACGCTGCTGCTCTAGCCGCTTTTCATTTCAGGAAGGATCTTCGATGCAGTACCGCCGCCTCGGCCGCAGCGACCTCGAGGTCAGCCTCATCTGTCTCGGCAGCATGACCTGGGGCGAACAGAACTCGGAGGCCGAGGGCTTCGAGCAGATGGACTTCGCCTTCGACCAGGGGGTGAACTTCATCGACACCGCCGAGATGTATCCCATCGCCACCCGCGAGGAGACCTACGGGCGCACCGAGGAGATCATCGGCAACTGGATGGCCGCGCGCGGCAACCGCGCCGAGGTGATCGTCGCCACCAAGATCGTCGGCCCCGGTCCGGACCGCTTCAAATACATCCGAAATGGCGAAACGCGGTTCAACGCCAAACACATCGCAAACGCCGTTGATACGTCGCTGCAGCGGCTGAAAACGGACTACATCGATCTCTACCAGCTCCACTGGCCGGATCGCGCGACCAACGATTTCAGTGCCTTGGCCTACCAGCACGAGCCCGGCGCCGAGGAAACGCCCATCGAAGAGACGCTGGAAGCGCTCGATTCCGTGGTCAAGGCCGGCAAGGTGCGCTGGGTCGGCCTCTCCAACGAGAATCCCTGGGGAGTCATGCGCTTTCTCCACGGCGCTGAGTCGGGC
>DAIQBR010000162.1:0-7850 GCA_036781105.1 Kiloniellaceae bacterium | reverse complement strand
CGCCGCGCGCAGCTGCTGCGCCGCTACAAGATCCAGGAGGTCATCAAGCGCCGGCAGGTCCTGCTGGTGCAGGTGACCAAGGAGGAGCGCGGCAACAAGGGCGCGGCGCTGACCACCTACCTCTCGCTGCCGGGCCGCTATTGCGTGCTGATGCCCAACACCAACAAGGGCGGCGGCATCAGCCGCAAGATCAGCAATGCCAGCGACCGCCGGCGGCTGAAGGGCATTCTCGCCGACCTGGAGATTCCCGAGGGCATCGCCGTCATCGTGCGCACCGCCGGCAGCCAGCGCACCAAGGTGGAGATCCGCCGCGACTACGAATACCTGCTGCGCCTGTGGGACGGCATCCGCCAGTCCACGCTGCAGTCCAGCGCGCCGGCACTGATCTACGAGGAAGCCAACCTCATCAAGCGCGCCATCCGCGACCTCTACTCGCGCGACATGGACGAAGTGCTGGTCGACGGCGAAGAGGGTTACAAGGCGGCCAAGGAGTTCATGAAGTCGCTGACGCCCAGTCACGCCAAGAAGGTTCAGCAGTACAAGGACACCAACGTCCCGCTGTTCCAGCGCTACCAGGTCGAAAGCCAGCTCGACGCGATGCACTCCAACACGGTGCAGCTGCGCTCCGGCGGCTACCTGGTGTTCAACCAGACCGAGGCGCTGGTCGCCGTCGACGTGAACTCCGGGCGCGCCACGCGCGAGCGCCATATCGAAGAGACGGCGCTCAAGACCAACCTCGAGGCCGCCGAGGAAATCGGGCGGCAGCTTCGCCTGCGCGATCTTGCCGGCCTTGTGGTCATCGACTTCATCGATATGGAGGAGTCGCGGCGCAACCGCGAGGTCGAGCGGCGCCTGAAGGACGCCCTGCGCAACGACCGTGCGCGCATCCAGCTGGGACGCATCTCGCCCTTCGGACTGCTCGAGATGTCGCGCCAGCGCATGCGGCCGAGCCTGTTCGAGAGTTCGACGGAGGTCTGCCCGCACTGCGCCGGCTCCGGGCGTGTGCGCACCGTGGAGTCCCTCGCCCTGCAGGTGCTGCGGCGCCTGGAGGAGGAAGGCATCCGCGACACCGGCGGCGAACTGACGGTGACGGTGCCGACCCAGGTCGCGCTCTATCTGCTGAACCGCAAGCGCGATCACCTGGTCGCCATCGAGCAGCGCTACGACTTCAACGTCTCGGTGGAAACCGACGACCATCTGGCGACCGATGCTTTCACCATCGAGCGTGACGGTGTGCTCGCCGAACGGCGTGTGCCGGCCAACGAAGACCGCAGGGACGAGCGTCGTGACGAGCGGCGTGAGGGTCGCCGTGACGAGCGCCGCGAGGCCGACAGCGAGGACGGCGACCGCAAGCGCGGCCGGCGCGGCCGGCGGTCACGCCGGCGCCGCGACGAGGAGCAGGAGGAGGTCAGCGACTCCCGCGCCCAACCATCCCGTGGCCGCGAGCCGCAGGAGAGCGACGCCGAAGACGAAGCGGAGGAGACCGAGGCCGCTTCCGAGGCCGTCGCCGAGAGCGCCGGCGAGGAGCAGAAGGGCGACCGCAAGCGCAAGCGCCGCGGCAAGCGCGGCGGCCGCCGCCGTTCGCGGCGCCGCGACGAGGAGGGCACCCGCGAGGCCGGCGATGAGTCGGCTGAAGACGAGCAGTCGGCGGCGGCCCACGACACCGACTTCGAAGCTTCCGAAGGCGATGAGAGCATCGAAGCCGCCGAGGCGGAGACCGCTGGCGAGGCCACAGCCGAGGACCAGGCCGAAGAGCGTCCGAAGTCGCGCCGCCGCAGTCGCGGCAGCCGGGGTGGCCGCAACCGCAGCCGGGACGGACGCAAGGCCGCGGCCGAGCCGGTGACTTCCGCGGCGGAAGAGCCGGCTTACGAGGCCTCCACAGACGAGGAAACGGCCGAATCCACCCCCCTGGCCGCCGAAGCGCCTGAGGAGGACGTGCCGGCTTACGCTGCCCAGCAGGATGAAGCGCCTGCGGAGGAGCCGGCGGCCACGCGGCCACTGCGTGATATCTCTTCCACCGACCCCAAGGTGGTCATCGAATCGGGCACGCCGGCCGCTGTCTCCGCGGACGACCGGGCAGCCGCCGAGCAGGAGGTCTCGACCCTGGAGCCGCCGCGCGGCGAGGAGTCCGAAGACGATCAGCCCAAGCGCCGCGGCTGGTGGAACCGCATCATCTGAGCGGATCCTGCCCAGCGCCAAGAACAACCGGCCCCTTCCCGCGAAGGGGCCGGTTTTCTTTTAGTGTCGTCCCACGTGACCGGGTCTCAGGGCTTCAGCCAGCCCTGCAGGCGCCGGGCCGCCTCGGCCATGGTCGCCTCGCGTCCGGCAAAGGAGAAGCGCACGAAGTGGTGCCCGCGGTCCGGATCGAAGTCGATCCCGGGCGTCGCGGCGACGCCGATCTCCGCCAGCATGCGGCGGCAGAAATCTTCGCTGTCGTTGGTCAGAGCGGAGACGTCGGCATAGATGTAGAAGGCGCCGTCGGCCGGCGCCAGGCGGTCGAGGCCGGCCTTGGGCAGTTCCGCCAGCAGCAGCGCGCGGTTGCGCCCGTAGGCGGCGACGTAGCCGTCCAGCTGCGGCGCACAGTCGAAGGCGGCCTCCCCCGCGATCTGCGACAGGCAGGGAGCCGAGATGAAGAGGTTCTGGCCGAGACATTCGGCCGCCCGCAGCAGGTCCTCCGGCAGCACCATCCAGCCGAGACGCCAGCCGGTCATCGAGAAGTACTTCGAGAAGGAGTTGATGATCACCGCCTCCTCGGTCAGTTCCAGGGCGCTGACGCCGGGCTGCTCGAAGCAGATGCCGTGATAGATCTCGTCGGAGACGAGACGGATACCCGCGGCGCGGCAGTAGTCGACCAGCGCTTGCATCTCCGCGCGGCCGACCATGGTGCCCGCCGGGTTGGAGGGCGAGGCGACGATCAGACCGTCGGGCGGCGCCGGCAGGCGATCGAGCAACTCGGGCGTCGGCTGGAAGCGGTGTTCGGCCTCGGCGGGCAGCAGCAGCGGCTCGACGCCCAGCGCGGCCAGGATGTTGCGGTAGGCGGGGTAGCCCGGAGCCGCCAGGGCGACCCGGTCGCCGGCATCGAAGGCCGCGAGAAAAGCCAGCAGGAAGCCGGCGGAAGAGCCGGTGGTGACCATGATGCGGCGCGGGTCGACCTCGCAGCCGTACCACTCCGCGTAGTGAGCGGCGATACGCCGGCGCAGTGTCGGCATGCCCATGGCGTCGGTATAGCCGATGAGATGGGAATCCAGCGCCGCCCGGGCCGCCGCCAGCACGCCGTCGGGGGCCGCAGTACCGGGCTGTCCCACCTCCAGGTGCAGGACGTCGCCGCCGGCAGCCTCGCGCTCGTTGGCGGCGCGCATGACGTCCATCACGATGAAGGGCGGCACCTGCCCGCGGGCGGCGACCTTCAAAACCATGTTGGCAGCACCATGGCGCCCCTTCCCGGCCGCGCGGCGGCCGCTACTGGACCACGACGCCGAGGCCGTGGCCGCGCTTGTCGGTTGCGACCTGGCAGCCCGGCGCATCGTTGCGCAGGCCCTTGGGGCAGAACAGCGCATTGGCCCGGCCGACGCCCGGTTCCGGGCGCAGGTCATGGCCGCGCTCGCGCAGGCCGTTCAGCACCGATGCGTCGAGATTCGGCTCGTAGAAGGTAACGTCCGGCGTCGCCACGTTGACGATGCGCGGGGCCGCCACGGCCGTCTCCAGATTGCCGCTGCTCTGACTCTCCAGCATGACGCGGGCGAGCGCCGCCGGAGCGGCCAGGCCGCCGCTGGCGGTGCCGGCGAAGTAGACGGTGCCGTTGAAGCTGTTGGCGATGATCGCGGCCGAGAGGTTGTCGGCGCCCAGGGCCGGCGCCTTGGGCAGCAGGACGCCCGTGCCCGGCACCACGCGGCCGTCGCCGAACAGGCCGTTCATGGTGAAGCTGCAGGCCACCGCCGAGCTCCAGCGGTCGGCCACCACGAAGCCGGCGGTGAAGGGATTGGAGACCGCCGGCACGGCACTGGAGGCCGAAGCGGGGCTGTGCTGACGCGCGCTGTAGCCCGCCATCAGCCGCTCCAGCCGCGGTTCGGCCACCTGGCTGGCGTCGCCGCCGCCGCGCAGCCACTCGCCGCGCGCGGCATAGGCGCGCTGGCCGGCCTCGGCCAGCAGATGCGCGCGCTCCACCGGCGCGGCACCGCGGTAGTTCTCGACCTCGTCCAGCGCGCCGACGAGCTGGGCTGCCAGCACCCCGCCGCCGGCCGCCGGCGCGAAGAAGGCCGTGCTGTCGCCGTAGGGCACCGCCAGGGGCACCACCACCTGGGGCAGGGCCTCGCGAAGCTGTTGGGACGTCAGCGACAGGCCGACACTGTTGGCGGCTTCGGCGAAGCGGTTGGCATAGGCACCGGTATAGAGGTAACCGGCACCCTGGCGGCGCAGGCCGGAGATCAGCCCGGAGAGTTCCCGCTGCACGATCTCGTCGCCTTCCCGCGCCAGGTTGCCCGCCTTGCTGGAAAAGGCCTCGCGCAGCGCCGAATTGGCCGAGACGAAGTCGGCGGCCGCGGCGAGATCGGACGCGAAGGCCCGGCTGACGCCGTGGCCGACGCGGGCGAGGCGCTCGGCGTCGGTCAGCAGCAGTTCCCAGCGCAGGGCGCCGTGGCGCGCGTGCATCAGCGCCATGGCGCGCGGTCCGGCCAACTGCGGGCGCCCCGGCTCGTCGGGGTCGGGCATGAACTGGAAGACCTCGACGAAGGGGTCGCCCTCCTGGTAGCCCAGGCCGCTGTTGTGGGCGATACAGACCCCGCCGCCGGCGACGCCGACGCGCGAGGGCAGCGTCACGGTCATGGCGAAATACATCGCCACCGCCGCGTCCGCCGCCGAGCCGCCGTTGCCGATGACGTCGCGCCCGATGGTGACGGCGCGGGGCTCGTCACCGGCAACCAGGCCGGCAAAGCCCTCGACCGGCGCGATGACGCCCGGTTCGCGGGGGGCCTCGCAGGCGGTCAAAAGCGCCATACTCAGGCCCAGAAGTCCTGCTATCCTAAGGCTTGGCCCTGAGGCTGAAGGGGATACCTTGCGTTGAAATGCCCGTAACAGGTAGCTAGGTATGGTGAAGAAAGGCGAGAGAAAACCCTTGCGCAAAGCGCTCATTCCTTTGTTCTGCGTATTTTTGCTCCTGTTCGGCCCCCTGCTGCCGCAGCGGGCGGCGGCCGAACAGTTGCAGCTGATTCGCGATGCGGAAATCGAAAATACCATCCGCACCTACGCCACGCCACTTTTCCAGGCGGCCGGCCTGAGCCCCCAGGGCATCAGGCTCTACCTTGTGAAGGACCGTACGCTCAACGCTTTTGTGGCCGGCGGCCTCAATATGTTCATCAACACCGGCCTGCTCATCGAGACTACGGAGCCGGGCGAGGTGATCGGCGTGCTCGCCCACGAAACCGGCCACATCGCCGGCGGCCACCTGGCGCGCAGCGGCGAGGCCCTGGAGCAGACCCAGCTGGCCCTCATCGCCACCTACCTGCTGAGCCTGGGCGCCGCGCTGGCCACCGGCGAGGGCGGCGTCGGTGCCGCCGTGCTGAGCAGCGGCCAGGACATGGCCCTGCGCAACCTGCTGCAGTACACCCGCGGCCAGGAGAACTCCGCCGACCAGGCGGCCGTGAACCTGCTGCGCGCGACCCAGCAGTCGCCCGAGGGCCTGCTGAATTTCATGGACAACCTGAGCGGTCAGGAAGTCCTGCTGACCAACAACCAGGACCCCTACCTGCGCACCCACCCGCTGACCCAGGACCGTATCGATTTCCTGCGCCAGGCCATGCGCGAGTCGCCCTACGCCAACAAGCCGCCGGATCCCGAGCTGGTGCGCATGCACCAGCGCATGCGCGCCAAGCTGATCGGCTTCCTCAATCCGCTGAACCAGGTGTTGCGCAGCTATCCGGAGAGCGACACCAGCCTGCCGGCGCGCTATGCCCGCGCCATCGCCTACTACCGGGTGCCGGACCTCGAGAAGGGACTCACAGAGATCGACGCCTTGCTCCAGGAAAATCCCGGCGACCCCTACTTCCGAGAGTTGAAGGGCCAGATGCTGCTGGAGCACGGCCGGGTGGCGGAAGCGGTGCCGGAATACGAAGCCGCGGTCCTGGCTCTGCCCGGCGAGGCGCAGCTGCGCCAGGCCCTGGCCAAGGCCCAGGTCGCCCTGGACACCCGCGACATGGACCGCGCCGCCCTGCAGAACCTCGCGGTGACCCTGGCCGAGGAGCCCAACAACGCGGGCGCCTGGCGGCTTTCCGCCGTCGCCCACGGCCGCCTCGGCGAGCAGGCCCTGACCGCGCTCTCCCTGGCCGAGGCCGCCCTGGCGCGCGGCAAGTACGCCGAGGCGCGCGACCGCGCCGAACACGCCACCGGGCTGCTGACCGAGAACACGGCGCCCTGGCTGCGCGCCCAGGATCTCAAGAACGAGGCCGAACGGCGCCTGAAGAAACAGAATTGAACCGCTTGCCGGCTGGCGACTGACCATCCTGTGATTTGCAGGGCACCGGCGCTTTCCGCTATCACTGGCTGACACCCCAAGGACCAGCGCCCGCGCCGGCCACAGCCGCCCCCCACAAGTCGCAGGACCCAAGAACAACATGCTGATTCAAAAACAGATTTTCGGCCTGAGCACAGCGCTGCTGCTGGCCTTCGCAGGGATCGCCGCGGCCCCGGCTGCCCGGGCACAGGAAAAGCCGTCGGTCTTCGACGCCGAGCAGAGCGAGGCCATCGGCGAACTGGTCAGGCAGTACATTCTCGACCACCCGGAGGTTCTGCTGGAGGCCCTGCAGATCTACGAGCAGCGCCAGCAGGCGGCCGCGGCCGAGCGCCAGCAGGCTGCCCTGACGGCGGAGGTCGAGGCCCTGACCCGGGATCCCGGCGCGCCGGTCATCGGCAATCCGGCGGGCGACGTGACCCTGGTCGAGTTCTTCGACTACCGCTGCCCCTACTGCAAGCAGATGACCGATACCCTGGCTCAACTGATCGAAGAAGACCCGAACCTGCGCCTGGTCATGAAGGAATTTCCGATCCTCAGCGCGGAATCGCTGATGGCGGCGCGCGCGGCCCTGGCGGCCCAGAACCAGGGCAAGTACGAGAGCTTCCATTTCGCCCTGATGGAGGGCGGCGGCGGCTTCACCGAGGACGAGATCATGGCCGTCGCCGATTCGGTCGGCCTCGACGTGGCACAGCTGCAGGCCGACATGCAGGATCCGGAGATCGAGGCGGCCCTGCGGCGCAACAACAGCCTGGCCGAGCGTATCGGTGTCACCGGCACACCGGCCTTCGTCGTCGGCGACACCCTGCTGACCGGCGCCACCAGCCTGGAGCAGCTGCGTGCGCTGATCGCCGAGGCCCGCGCCAAGGCCAGCTGAGCGAAACCGGCGGCCGGGGCCTTCGCGGGCGCACAACAAGGGAAAGGCGCGTTGCGCCATCCGGTCCGGCTATGCTAACGCTTGTCAGTCTGGATCAACGGGAACGCGCAAGTGGCCAAGGCGCCGAAAGTTCTTATCCTCAACGGCCCCAATCTGAACATGCTCGGCAGCCGCCAGCCCGATGTCTACGGACGCGAAACACTGTCCGACATCGAGAAGGGTTGTCGCCAGCACGGCAAGAGCCTGGGGCTGACCGTCGACTGCCGCCAATCCAACAGCGAGGGCGAGCTGGTCGGCTGGATTCAGGATGCACGCAAGGACCACGGCGGCATTGTGATCAATCCTGGCGCCTACTCGCACACCTCGATCGCGATCATGGATGCCTTCATGGCGGCAGAACTGCCGGTCATCGAGGTGCATCTCTCCAACATTCATCGGCGTGAAGCCTTTCGGCACCTCTCCTACGTGTCG
>DAIQBR010000161.1:0-7905 GCA_036781105.1 Kiloniellaceae bacterium | reverse complement strand
GGCACCCCAGGCACCGCTCGCCGTGCCCTGCGCGCCGCTCAAGCCCGGCGCGGGTGGACCGGAGGCCATTCCCGCCGGCGCCATCACGGCGCCGATGGTCGGCACCGTCTACGTCGCCAGCGAGCCCGGCTCGCCACCCTTCGTGAGGGTCGGCGACCAGGTCAGCGAAGGCCAGGTCCTGCTCATCATCGAGGCCATGAAAGTGATGAACCCGCTCGCCTCGCCGCGCGCCGGCACCGTCAAGCAGATCATGGTCTCCGACGGCCAGCCGGTGGAATACGGTGAACCCCTGCTGGTCATCGAGTAGGTCACCGGCCCAGCGATGTTCGACAAGATCCTCATCGCCAATCGCGGCGAGATCGCCCTTCGGATCCACCGCGCCTGTCGCGAGATGGGTATCCAGACGGTGGCGGTGCATTCCACCGCCGACGCCGATGCCATGCACGTGCGCCTGGCCGACGAGTCGGTCTGCATCGGCCCGGCGCCCAGCAAGGACAGCTACCTGAACGTCCCGGCCATCCTCTCGGCCGCCACCATCACCGGCGCCGATGCCATTCATCCCGGCGTCGGCTTCCTTTCCGAGAACGCCGACTTCGCCTCGATGGTGGAAGAACACGGCATGGTCTTCATCGGCCCCTCGCCCGAGCACATCGCCATGATGGGCGACAAGGTGGTGGCCAAGAAGACCGCCGAGAGCCTCGGCATTCCGGTGGTGCCCGGCTCGGATGGCGCCGTCACCTCGTCCGAGGCGGCGCGCACGACCGCCGACGAGATCGGCTATCCGGTGCTCATCAAGGCCTCCGCCGGCGGCGGCGGCCGCGGCATGAAGGTGGCGCAGAACGCCGGCGAAGTGGAGAGCGCCTACCGCCTCGCCCGCTCCGAGGCCAAAGCCGCCTTCGGCAACGACGAAGTCTACATGGAGAAGTATCTCGGTCACCCGCGGCACATCGAGGTGCAGTTGCTGGCCGATGGCCAGGGCGGCGCCATTCACCTCGGCGAACGCGACTGCTCGCTGCAGCGGCGCCACCAGAAGGTCTTGGAAGAAGCGCTCTCCCCGGCCCTCAACGCGGCCGAGCGCGAAGCCATCGGCGAGCGCGTTGCCTCGGCCATGCGCGACCTCGGCTACCGCAGCGCCGGCACCATCGAGTTCCTCTACGAGAACGGCGAGTTCTATTTCATCGAGATGAACACCCGCCTGCAGGTCGAACACCCGATCTCAGAGGCGGTCACCGGGGTCGATCTGGTGCGCGAGCAGATCCGCGTGGCCGCCGGCCTGCCGCTCGACCTCGCGCAGACGGACATCAAGTTCTCCGGCCACGCCATCGAGTGCCGCATCAACGCGGAGAATTCGGAGACCTTCATGCCTTCGCCGGGCCTGGTCACCGACTATCACGCCCCGGGCGGCCTCGGCGTGCGCGTCGACTCCGGCCTCTACGCCGGCTACCGCATTCCCTCGACCTACGACAGCCTCATCGCCAAGCTGATCGTGCACGGCCAGACCCGCAACGAATGCCTCATGCGCCTGCGCCGCGCCCTGGAGGAGTTCGTCATCGTCGGCGTCGACACCTCGATACCGCTCCACCAGCGGCTGATCGGGGCGCAGGACTTCATCAACGGCGACTACGATATCCACTGGCTGGAAAAGTTCGTCGCCGGCAAGGTCTGACTGCATTCCCTGCCCGCTTGAGACTGGCGCGGCGGCTGCTATCATTTACAGCCATGCAACTGACGCCCGACCTCCTGCTCCGCGCCTATGCCATCGGGATCTTCCCCATGGCCGAGAGCCGGGTCGACCCCGAGTTGCATTGGATCGACCCCGACATGCGCGGCATCCTGCCGCTCGACGACTTCCACATGCCGCGCAAGCTGCGCGCCAAGATACGCCGCGGCGTCTTCGAGGTGCGCTGCAATGCCGCTTTCCAGGAGGTCATCCGCGGCTGCGCCGAGCCGGCGGAGAACCGGCCCGACACCTGGATCAACCCGGTCATCGAGCAGCTCTACAACGAGCTTTTCGACATGGGCTTCGCCCATTCGGTGGAGTGCTGGCGCGACGGGGAACTGGTCGGCGGCCTCTACGGGGTCTCGCTGGGCGCCGCCTTCTTCGGCGAGTCGATGTTCAGCCGGGCGACCGATGCCAGCAAGGTGGCGCTGGCGCAACTGGTGCTGCGGCTGCGCAAGGGCGGCTTCCTGCTGTTGGACACGCAGTTCACCACCCCGCACCTCAGCCGCTTCGGCGTCGTCGAGATCCCGCGCGAGGATTACCGCCGCCAGCTCACCAAGGCGGTCTCCGGCTCGGCGGAATTCTATGCCGGCCCGATCTCGCGGGCGGAACTGGAGGCTTTCCTGGAGACCACCGTCCAGCCCGGCTAGGCCGGCTGCGGTTCCTCGTGTGCCGCGCCCGCCGGCTCGGCCTCGGCGGCCGGCTGCAGCCAGCCGCGGTAGCGCACGATGAGACCCGTCAGGGGATGCGAGATGTCGACGTGGAAGCGGAAGCGGCCGTCCTCGGCTGTTTCATAGGAATCGGATCGAGGGCACAGCCACAGCGGCAGCGGCAGGCCGCAGCAGCTCCAGCGCCGCAGGACGAGGGTGAGCTTTCCCTCCTCCGGCACCTGGGCCATGGCGAAGGTCAGCAGGCCGAAGCGCTCGCAGAGCAGGCCCGCCGAGCGGCCGCGGCCGGCGAACTGGCGGCTCGTGAAGCGGTCGGCGCCGAATGACCGGGTCCAGGTTTCGCCCTCCGCATCGGCCTCGAAGCGCACCTTCACCGGCGTCTCTTCGGCCGCGGCGGGAAAGCCGACCAGAAAGGCGGCGAGGCGCGCGAGCGGAGAGCCGCCGCGCTCGACCGAGGCCCGGCCCTCCGCCAGCGTCGTGCCGCGGCCCGCGTGCAGCGCGCGGATCTCCGCCGGCAATCGATCCCAGGCGGCACCGAGAATACGCTGATAGAGCGGGACGTCTTCGCTCGCAGCGTCGTCGCGTTCGCCGGTGACGATGCGCCGGCGCGCGAAGAGCGCCTCGTAGTCGGCAAGTTCCAGGTCGCGCACCGCCGCTCGGGCGCCCGGCGCGGGCTTGCTGCCGTCCAGCGCTTTGCGCACCAGCGCCTCCACCGCCATCGAGGGGATCAGCGGCCCGTCGTCGCCTTCCGCCACCATGTGCCAGGAGCGCTTCACCACGGCGCCTGCCGCGTCGTGGCCTGCCACGGCGACGAACATCCCGCCGCGGTGCTCTCCCCAGCCGAGCCGGTTGGTCGCCTGATACATCAGGGGGGCCAGCGGCGTGAGCCTGCGCAGCAGGCCGAGGCGGACCAGCCAGGCCATCACGATGAGCGCGCGATGCAGCACCTCCGGCACCGGCCCGGCGCCCATCCAGACGGTCTTCGCCTCGGGCCAGAGCTCCGGCAGGGCGCGCAGGTCCGGGACATCGACCAGCGAGAAGAGCGTGCTGCGCAGAGGCAGACAGCCCGGCGGCGCGACGGTATAGCGCAGCGTCTCGGTGAAGGGGTGGCCTTTCGCCGAGACGCCGTCCCGCGTCAGGCGCACGGCTTGTCCGGCGTAGCTGGCGATGGCGCGGATCACGTTCTCACCGACGATGGCATGGGGCGACGGCGCGATACCGGCGCGAATGCTGTCGACAGCCGTCATGTCGCCGGACAACCGGCGCACCACCGCCGCGGTGAGCACGGGAAAGCTGGACACGCCGGACAGCACGGCGACACCGGCCGCCCGCGCGGCGCCATCGAAGGCGGCGACCCCGTTAACGAAGTCGGAGCCGTCGGCGAGGTCGAGATAGCCGATGCCCTCTGCGATGCAGGCTTCGATCATGCGGTAGGGCGCGTCACCATAGGCCTGGAACGGCCCGCTGGCATCGACCACGAGATCGGGCCCGATCGATTCGAGCTGTGCGGCAAGGTTGCCGTTGCGATCGAACTGTGCGGGCACAAGCGTGGCCCTGGCCTCGCCTCTCGCCGCACAGAACGCTTCCGCCTTGGCGCGCGAGCGTCCGGCGACAACCAGAGTCAGGCGCGGCTCATTCTCCAGCAGTTCGACGACGCGGCCGCCGAAGATCCCATATCCGCCGATGACGAGAATCTTCATGGCCGGCAGACGCTACTGCGCTTCCGGCTTGGGCTCCGGGAAGGGCTGGTCTTCCGGCAGGTTCTCCGGCGCCTCGACAGGGGCCTTCTTGCAGTCGATCACCCAGACATCGTAGACCGGGTGCTCCACCGCCGAGATGGCGGGGCTGGAAGCGAACATCCAGCCCTTGAAGATCTCCACCGCGGGCGAGTCCGGCCGGTCGTCGACGATCTCCAGGAAGGCCGTCGATTCCGGCGTCTCCTCCGGCGGCTTCTTGTCGCAGGCGCGCGCGATGATTTCCAGCGAGCCGAAGCGCACCGGCTCGCCGAGCGGCGCCTCGAAGGTGGAAATCCGCGCAGTGATCTTGTCCAGCCCCTGCAGCACAGCGATATCGCCCTCCAGCGCCGTGGCGGGGCTGGCGGCGATGCCGGCCAGGAATGCTGAAAACAAGGCGAGGGCCGCGGCCCGGGAGTACAACCTCAAAACCCTAATCCTCTTTCGCTTCGGCCTTCTTCGCCCCGGACCTGCGCGCGGCCTCCCGCTCGCCATAGGGGTTTTCCAGCGAGTCGACCAGGGCGGTCAGCACCTCGCGCAGCTGTGCCTCGTCGCAGCCCATCAGAATGCCGTCTTCCAGGGCGTCCTGCGCCATCTCGCGGATCTCCTCGAGATTCTCGTTGAGAACCTTGATCTTTTCGCGGCAGGAAAGCGGCAATCCATCGGACTGCCGCCACACCGGAATCTCGAATTTCTTGGTGTCGGGTGCGGGCACGCGAAGAACCTCAGCAGAAATTCACTGCAAAAGATTTAAGGGCTTGGCCGCCCCGTCGCAACCTCAGGGCCGCTCACTGCGGGATGTCGAGCTGGGGTTCCTGCTTGGCCTCGCCGGCCTCATCGGCGGCGCTGAAGATGAAGCGGCCGAGCAGATCGACCACGTTCACCGAGCCCTGGGAATAGAGGATCTTGCCGCCGTCGGCGATGTAGTTCTCCTCGCCGCCGGGCTCCAGGGCCACGTAGTTGCCGCCCAGCAGGCCGTCGGGAATGATCCGCGCCGAGCTGTCGGTCGGCAGGCGCACGGACTCGCTGATGCCGAGGGTGACCTCGGCGAAGTAGGTATCCGGATTGAGCCGCTGCTCGATCACCGTGCCGATCTTCACGCCGGCCACCCGCACGTCGGTGCCGGCCGACAGGCCGGAGGCGTCGCTGAATTGCACCACGACCTGGTAGCCGTCGCGGCCGGCGTTGCTCAGGCTGGCACTGCGGAAGGCGAAGACGACGAAGGCGACGGCGACCAGCAGCACCACCCCGCCCATCACCGTCTCGATCATGTTTCTGCGCATCTGTCGCGTCCGGAGCTGGCCGCTGCGGAGGTATCGGGTCCGGGCGTCCGGCAAGCGGCCGGCCACTGCCGGCGATCAGTTCGGGGTCCAGGGCTCGTAGTCGCCGGTGGCGGGCGCGCGCTTGCCGCCCTTCAGGGTGTGCCCCGGCGGCCGGTAGGCCTCCACCGTGCCGGTCAGGTTGGGCTGGTGATCCTTCTGCCAGGGCTGCCGCGCGGGGCCGCCCTCCGGCGGTACCGTGTCGGTGGTGTGGTGCAGCCAGGCGTGCCACTCCGGCGGCACCCGGCTGGCCTCGACCTCGCCGTCCTAGATCACCCAGCGCCGCTCGTGGCGCAGCGAATCCTTGTGGGTCCGGCCGCCGCCCTTGGCCCGGCAGTAGCGATTGCCCTGGCCGTCGCGGCCGACCAGCTCGCCGTGCAGCCAGGTGAAAAGGCGCGTGCCGATATTGGTCCCCATGCCCGAAACGATTCCCTCAATAAAATGCAGGCAAGCCGCAGGTCCCCGCGGAATTTGGGGGCCGGCGGCAGCGGCGAGACTATGGCACCCCGATGGCGATCCGTCCAGCCTCGGGGGCCGGTTCGGGGGCCGTTTTGCGGGGCGCCCGGCCAAGGGACCGCCCCGGCGGCAGCGGCCTGGACAGCCCGCCCCTGCAGCCCCTATAGAAGCGGCCATGCACGATTTCTGGCAGGACTCCGGTTACCACCTTCTCGAGCGGCGCGCCGACGGCTACCTCACGGTGACCGACGACTTCCTGCGCGCCTACCTGAACCGCCCGGAGGTACGCCCGGTCGAGGAGTCCAACGACGCCGAGCGCGCCCTGCACGCGGCGCTGCTGCGCAATCCGCGCGAGGCGGTGAGCGGCGACCGCCTCGCCGCCATGGCCGATCCCGATGCCATCGAGAACTACCAGGTGGTGCTGGCTTTCCGCGAGCGCCTGCTGGCGGCCGACAGCCTGGAGGACGCCTACCTGAAGCTGTTCCTCGAGCCGCAGGGGATCACGGTGCCGCCGCTGTTCGTCGACCAGCTCGCCCATGTCATCGCCCGCGCCGTGCTGGAGGGCGAGGACGATCCCTTGAAGGCGCGCGCGGCCGAGCTGCTGTTCCGCGCGCAGCAGGTGACCATCAACGACGGCGCCATCATGGCCGCCGATGCCGAGACGGTGGAGATGTACGCCACCTCCGGCGGCTTCGGCAGCCTCGGGCGCCTGGTCGCAGAGGCGCAGACGCCGCTGCGCACGGTGGAACTCGACGTGCTGACCGAGACCAACGCCGACATCTACTGGGGCCGCGACAGCCGCTACGACACGGTGCTGAACCTGAACTTCTCCGGGGCCGGCCTGGATGCCTTGTGCCGCGTGCTGGAAGGCTGGATCGCCCATTTCTACGACATCGCCGTCTCGATCCAGCCGGTGCAGAAGATCACCGACGAGCGCTGGGTCTGGCATATCGGGCTCGACGCCGAGGGCAGCGCGATGCTGAACGACCTCTACAACGGCGTCGATGTCGGCGAGGGCCGCCTCGCCCGCCTGCTCTCGCTCTTCCGCATGGATTTCCAGGACCCCTCGGTGCTGCGGCCCGAACTGGCCGGCCGGCCGGTCTACCTCGCCATGGCGATGAGCGAGAAAAGCCAGCTGCGCCTGAAGCCGCAGAACCTGCTGGTCAACCTGCCCCTGGCGCCCCGCGCCTAAACCAGAACAGGCCGCGCGCCTGGGTCTGCTCCCTACCCCCAATTCGCAGCCGCCTCGGCCGTCCGCAGCCGCCTCCCGGCCCTGCGCGGCGGGCGGAAAATTTTCTTGTGGAAGACCGCCGCGCCGGAAGCCGCAGGAAGCCGCGGTCTCCACCTTTATGCACACCCCAGACATCGCGCTTTAACCCATTCTTAACTCAAAATGTGGTGACCTCTGCCATATGTTGTGGTTTAATTACATGGCGTCACAAGATGCAGCAAATCTTCAGGATTTGCGGGGGTTTCGGGGGTAGTTCCGTGATCGGGAGGCCGCAGGCGCCGCGGGGGCGCCGGCCAGTCTTGCTCCCACCATCTGCGGCGCCATGCAGGGTTAACAGACAGTAGTGAGATTGGAGAAGTCCGAATGCGGGTTGCGCGTCGTTTTACGGAAGCTGGCACCGACGTCTACGACAAGATCGAGTTCCGCCGGACCTCGAGTGAGATTCGCAATCCCGACGGCTCCCTGGTGTTCCGTGCCGAGGACATCGAGGTTCCCAATTCCTGGTCGCAGGTCGCCTGCGACATCCTGGCCCAGAAGTATTTCCGCAAGCGCGGCCTGCCGCTGAAGTCGAAGCGCGTCGCCGAGGACAACGTCCCGGCCTGGCTGTGGCGCTCCGAGCCCGACCACAAGGCGATGGCCGACATCGCCGAGGACGAGCGCTTCATCGGCGAGAGCTCGGCCAAGCAGGTGTTCCACCGCCTCGCCGGCACCTGGACCTACTGGGGCTGGAAGGGCGGCTACTTCGACGCCGAGGAGGATGCCCGCGCCTACTACGACG
>DAIQBR010000160.1:0-7956 GCA_036781105.1 Kiloniellaceae bacterium | reverse complement strand
AGCGCCGAATCCTGGAGAGCTGGGAGCGCGATGCGCGTGAACTGGCCGTCGCCGAGGAAGAGAACATGGGCGGCGGCGAGCCGGACATGCTGGGCCGGGTGCTGGAAGCGCTCTCGACCCTTCCCGCCGAGGACGAACGTCCGCGCGGTCCGGCCACCAAGCACGGCGCGCAGCCGACTCCCAGCTCTGCTGCCGACGGCAAGGGAGCGACACTGGCCGGCCAGGATGCCCGCCAGGGCGAGATCATTCTCGACACACCGGCCCGCAAGGGGATTTTCATCGCCGGCTTGGCCGGCGCCGCCATCCTTGCCCTCGTGGGGCTCTATTTCGCCTGGCCGTAAGCCGCCTCAGTCGCCCCGGCCGTTCGCGATGAAACGCGACTCGAGCTTGCCGATGAGATACAGAACGATCAATGCCAGCAGCGTGCCGATCACGGCGATAGCATAGAAGCCGCCCCCGCAGGCGAGGCCGACGGCGCCGGCGAGCCACATGGATGCCCCCGTCGTCAGCCCCTGCACCGTACCGCCGGACTGAATGATGGTGCCGGCGGCAAGGAAAGCGACCCCGGCGGTCACCGCCTCGATGATGCGGATGGCATCGCTGCGCGGTTCTTCCATCAGCTCGCTCATCTCGAAAAATATCTCGAAGGTGATGAGCGTGAAGATTGCCGCGGCCAGCGCGACCAGAATATGAGTGCGCAGGCCGGCCGCCTTCTGGCGGAACTCACGGTCGAGCCCGATCGCCGCACCGAAGATCACGGCGAGCAGCAGGCGGACAACGATCTCCGGTATCGGAGTCGAGGTCTGGAAGAGATTGCTGGGAATACTGTCGAGCATGTCGGCCTGGCGAAGTTGCAGATACCATGCTCGCAACGCCACAGGTGGCGTAGAGGTTCCCGCCGACGTCAGCCGGCCAGCAGCAGGGCGCTCCCACCTGCATAGATCAGCAGAATCAGCAGGCTCTCGAAGCCGATGTTGGCGAAACCGTATTTCTCGCGCCGCAGCAGGCCGAGCAGCAACACGGCCGTCATCATCAGCGTAACAACGATGATCAGGTCGGGCCGCCCCGAACTGGCGTGGTAGATCGAGCCCGGCCGATAGGCGATGTCGGAAGCCGCGACCAGGAGGACATCGAAGGTATTGCCGCCGATGATGCCGCCGACGGCCAGCGTCAGGGCACCGCGGCGCACTGCCGCCAGCGTCGTAACCAGCTCCGGCAACGAGGTGGAGACCGCTGTCAACAGGCTGCCGATTATGGTCTGTGAGAGGCCTGTCTTGTCGGCAATGCCGATGCCGGCCTGGCCCAGGACGTAGCCGGCGAGTCCGACAATCGCGAGCAAGAGGACGAAGCGCAGCAGCAGAAGTTGCAGGGGTCGGCCGCCGCCCTGAGGCTCATCGGGCACGTCGCGGCGGGTCTCCTCGGTCTCGGTCGGCCCCCACAGGGGCTCGCGATGGGTCTCAGATGCGATGCGTATGCCGAAGATGTAAGCGATGAGAATGACGAAGCTGGCCGGGTGGCACCCCAGGATGGTCCAGGCCGGCATCTGTCCTGCGAGGAGCGGCAGGCTGAGCAGGCCGACGAGCAAGGCGCCCTGGGCGAGGTTGGTGATCGAGGCGGCGGCATGCTCCAGATTGGCGCGCCGGTAGTAGATGTCGGCGACGGCCAGGAACGCCGTCTGCACGGCAATGCCGCCGACGGCGTTGCCAAGTGCCAGGTCGGGGAAACCCTGCGCCGCCGTGGAAACCGAGGTGACGAAGCCGGAAAGCGAGGTGCTGGCGCCCAGCAACACGCCGCCGGTGATCGCCTCGCCCAGACCGGTGCGGTCGGCCAGGCGAACGGCAACCTGCGCCATCACCGTGCCCGCGGCGGCGATCACGAGGGCGGTAACGGCGAAAACCGTGAGAACCACCCACAGCGGCTGTGCGATGAGATCCATGCCTCTCCCTGCCGTCGGCTCACCGGTAGCAAGCCGCATGACTTTTGCACGGTTTCATTGTTGCCAGCCGCGCCGCCGGAACCACTGACGATACAGCGACGTTGACTGCCTGCAACCGCGATCCCCGACACTCAACCAGAGGAGGACAGGGATGCAAGCGCCCCCTCAATCCAGACGGATTTCCGACGAACCCCGGGAAACCGACCGAAAAGCCGACCTGAACCTCGCCCTGCGCCGCAAGTGGCTGCGCCGCCTGTTCTGGGTCTGGATCGGCGGCAGCATGGCCGTCGCCACCTATCTCCTACTCGCCGGCCCCCTCACTCCCTATACGGGCCTGGACGACCGCCATGTGGCGCTCGCCCTGCCGCTGCTGATGGTGCTCATGCTCGCCAGCGGCCTGACTTGGCTCGTCATGCTGGTGCGAAGCCGCCCAAGGCGGCGCTAACCCTGCATCTCGGCGATACTCCTGCGGAATCGGAAAGCCGCGAAAACGAAGAACAGCGCCCCGATGCCGCCGACCAAGGCGAACTGCGGCCAGACCACATCCAGGCCGGCATCGCGGAACAGGATCGCCTGGGCGATTTCTACGTAGTGCTTGGACGGCACCGCCTGCACGATGGTCTGAAGCCACTCCGGCTGGCTTTCGGTTGGCGTTTCACCGCCCGAAAGCAGGTTCATCGGCAAGGCCACCAGCATGAACAGCAGGCCGAACTGAGGCATCGAGCGTGCCAGGGTGGCGAGGAAGATTCCCAGCGCCGTAGCGAAGAAGAGATAGAGCAGCGTGCCGCAGAGGAACAGCAGCTGGGAGCCTGCGACGGGTACGCCGAGCAGCGCCTGCACCACGACAAGCAGGCAGACAGCCGTCGCCACCAGGATCACCAGCCCGTTGGCCCAGACCTTCGCCATCATGATCTCAAGGGGCGTGAGCGGCATGACCAGCAGGTGCTCGATAGTGCCGTGCTCGCGCTCGCGGATCAGTGCGGCGCCGGTCAGAACGATGGCCAGCATGGTGATGTGATTGATCATCTCCATCACGCTGGTGAACCACGAGCTCTCGATATTCGGATTGAACGCGTAGCGCGCCGCGAGGCTGACCGGACTCGCCGCCTCTCCTTCGGCTTTGAGGAAGGTTGCAACCTCCTGCGAAACAATGCTGGTGAGGTAGCCGTCGCCGATACCTGCCTGCATCATCGCCGTCGCGTCTATGTTGACTTGTATCGTCGGCCGGCGCCCCGCCACGACGTCGGCTTCGAACTCGGGCGGGATCACCAGCACGAAGGTGTAGTCACCGAAATCCATGGCCGGGTCGACCTGGTCGAACCGGATCATATCCGGCTCGGCGAAATAGGGCGGCAAGAGGGCGCTGCGGATCCGCGCCGAAAGCTGCGAGCGGTCCTCGTCGACAATGGCGATAGAGGCATTGTTCAAATCATGTGACAGGCCGGTCGCTGCGGTGTAGATCGACAGCGTGAAGGCCCAGACCACAAGCGTCATGAGCACGGGATCCCGGCGCAGGCTGAACAGCTCCTTGACGCCCAGGTGAAATATGTTGCCGAAGCTGCCCACGCTCAACGCTCCTGCTTGGCAAGCAGCAGGAACGAAAGCAGCGTCAAGACCGGGAAGAAGGCAGCCAGCGCCAGGAAACTTCCGGTCAGTTCGGAAAAACCCAGGGCCTTGGTGAAAGTGCCGACGCTGATGGTCATGAAATAGCCGGCGGGAAATCCCCGGCCGATGAACGCTCCGGCGCCCTCCAGCGAGGAGACCGGCTGCATCATTCCGGAGAACAGCACCGTGGGCACCATGGTGGCGATCGCGGTGCCGAAGAGAGCGGCGATCTGGGTGCGGGTGAAGGAGGAAATCACCAGACCCAGCCCGGTGGTCGCCGTGACATAGAGCAACGCCCCCAGGCTGAGCGCCAGGAAACTGCCCTTCAGTTCGACGCCGAAGAGGGTGACCGCCAGCGTCGTCATCAGCAGGAAGTTCACCATGCCGACCGCGACGTAGGGCAATTGCTTGCCGAGCAGGAACTCCAGGCGATTGACCGGCGTGACGTAGAGATTGGTGATCGAGCCCAACTCTTTTTCCCGCACCACCGCCAGGGCCATGAGCACCGCCGGGATGAAGACCAGCAGGATGACGATGACGGTCGGCACCATGGCGTTGACGCTCTCGAAGCTCTGGTTGTAGCGGTAGCGCGAGGCGACCACGACGGGCGCTTGCTGCAGCGGACGATTCAGCTCGCGGGCCAGGGTATCGTTCACATAGCGGCTGTGCAGGCCTTCCAGGTAGCCGCGTACCGTCTCGGCACGAAAAGGCATCGAGCCGTCGATCCAGGCCGCCACGGTGGTCTGCCGGCCGCTGAGTATGTCGCGCCCGAAGTCCGGTGGAACTTCGAGGGCAAGGATGATGTCGCCGCTTTTCAGGCGCCGGTCCATCTCGGCATGGCTGGTAATCGGCGGCCGCTCCTCGAAGTAGCGCGAGCCTGCGAAGCTCTCCAGATAACGTCGGCTCTCGGGCGTGCGGTCGCGGTCGAAGGCGGCGTAGGTGAGGTTTTCCACGTCGAAGGTGATGCCGAAGCCGAAAACCAGCATGAGCAGCGCCGTACCGGCGAGGGCGAAACCGAGGCGGATAGGGTCGCGCAGCAGCTCGATGACCTCGCGCAGGCTGTAGGCCAGAAGCCGCCGCGGACTGAGGCCGTTGCGGCCGGGAGCCGCCGGCCCGGCGCCGCCGGACAGGGTAGCAAGCGGGCTGTCGCCGGCGATGCCGCCAACGCTTTCCCCAACTTCCGCTTCTTCGAGATAGGCGATGAAGGCTTCCTCAAGGTCACCGCCCTGCGTCTCGGCCAGCGCCGCGGGTGTGCCGCTGGCCAGCACCTTGCCGGCATGCATGAGGGAAATACGGTCGCAGCGCAGAGCCTCCGTCATGAAATGGGTAGAGACGAAGATGGTCACCCCCTGGTTGCGGGAGAGGTCAACCAGCAGCTCCCAGAAGCCGTCGCGCGCCACGGGATCGACGCCGGAGGTCGGCTCGTCGAGGATCAGCAGCTCAGGCTCGTGGATCACCGCCACCGCCAGCGAAAGCCGCTGGCGCACGCCAAGCGGCAGCTCACCGGAGAGCGAGTCGGCATAGGGTGCCAGATCGAAGCGTTCGATGAGCGCCTCCACCCGCGCCGCCCGCCGCGCCGCCGGCAGGTGGAAGAGTCGCGCATGCAGAACCAGGTTCTGGCGCACCGAAAGCTCGCCGTAGAGCGAGAAGGACTGCGACATGTAGCCGACGCGCCGGCGTTGCTCGATCCCGTAGTCGCGGCTGCGCTCGCCGAACAGCCAGGCCTCACCCTCGCTGGGTGGCAGCAGGCCGGTCAGCATCTTCATGGTGGTCGTCTTGCCGCAGCCGTTGGAGCCGAGAAAGCCGAAGATCTCGCCCCGTGCAATGTCGAAGCTGACGTCATCAACGGCTGTGAAGTCACCGAAGCGCCGGGTGAGGCCCCGGGCGGCGATGGCCGGTGCGCCATCGTGCTGCGGCGGCGGCGGAATCTCCAGCTTGTGGTGCCCCCGCCGCTTTTCCTCCGGCAACAAGGCGATGTAGGCCGCCTCCAGGCTGTCCACCTTCTGCGCCGACTTGATTTCCGACGGGCTGCCGGTCGCCAGCACGCGCCCGTCGTTGATCACCACCAGGCTGTCGAAGTCCTCCGCCTCGTTCATATAGGCGGTCGCGACCAGCACGGCCATCTCCGGGCGCTCCGCGCGGATGCGGTCGATCAGTTGCCAGAACTGGCGGCGTGACAGCGGATCGACGCCGGTGGTCGGCTCGTCGAGGATCAGCAGGTCGGGGTCGTGGATGAGCGCGCAGCAGAGGCCGAGCTTCTGCTTCATGCCGCCGGAGAGCTTGCCGGCACGGCGGTCCGGAAAAGGATCTAGCCCGGTGCTCTTCAACAGCGAGGCGATACGACGCCGGCGCTCGGCACGGTCCTGCCCGAAAAGGCGGCCGAAGAAATGCAGGTTCTCGGCCACGGTCAGGTCCATGTAGAGATTCTTGCCGAGACCCTGCGGCATGTAGGCGATCCGCGGCTGCACCGCCTCGCGGTGGCGGCGTTCAGCCATGTCACCGTCAAGCGCCTCGACGCGGCCTTCCTGGATCTTGCGTGCCCCGGCGACCAGCGCCAGCAGTGTCGACTTGCCGACGCCGTCGGGACCGATGAAGCCGGTGACGCGGCCCGCCGGCAGCTCCAGCGAGACGTTTTCCAGGGCGGCGGTGGCGCCGTAGCGGTGTGTGACGGCTTCCAGCCTTGCGGCCGGCCTGCCCTCCGGCGTCATTGCCCGGCGACCGGCGACAGGTTGACCGCGAAACGTTCCGGCCATACGTCACCGCCGCCCAGCATGACGTAGGCCTCACCCGGCAGGCCGGTGCGTACCTTTTCGATGTGGGCGGCGAGCAATGCCGGGTCGATCTTCACTTTCACGCGGAACATCAGCTTTTCGCGCTCGCTGCGGGTCTCCACCTCGCGCGGGGTGAACTGTGCCTCGGCGGAAATGAAGGAGACCTGCGCCGGGATGACGTACTGCGGCACGGCGTCGAGGATGATGCGCGCCTCGCTGCCGACCAGCAGGCGGCCGATCTGCGCCGTCGGCAGGAAGATGGTCATGTAGACGTCGGTGAGGTCGAGCAGGGTGACGACACGCCCGCCACTGGCCAGCACCTCGCCCGGCTCCGCCAGGCGGTATTGCACACGACCGTCCCGGGGTGCGGTGAGGGTCGAATCGTCGATTTGTGTCTCGATGCGCTCGGCCTGCGCGCGGGCCGCCTCCACCGCTGCCTGGGTGCTGGCGAGGCGCGCCCGCGCGGCGTCCAGGGCCGCCTGCGCGGTCTCGCGGTCGGTGCGCTTCTGGTCGGCCTGCTGCTGCGAGATGTGACCCTTCTGCACCAGAGTCTCGGCGCGCTCCAGCTCCTGCTGGGCGAACTTCAGCTCGCTCTCGCGCTGGATGATCTGGGCGCGCGCCTCGACTACGTTTTCCCGGGCCTGGGCGATGCTCGCCTTGGCGGCGGCCAGTTCGGCGCGCAGCTCGCTGGTATCCATGCGGGCGAGCACCTGGCCGGCGGCGACCATATCGCCCTCGTTCACCAGCACCTCGGCGACCCGGCCGGCGTACTTGGTGGCGACGTGAACCCCCTCGGCCTCGATGCGGCCGTTGCCGCTGGCGAGGTAATCCGGCAAAGCATCGCGATTGTTCTGCCACCAGACATAGCCGGCCGCGGCGGCGCCGGCCAGGCCGACGACAATCAGAATCAGCAGGGAACGTTTCTTCATTGGGGAACCATCCGGAACAGCCGGGGCGAACCTACACTGCCGACCGCACTGCGGCAACTTGGGCCCGGCGCAGGGATGGGCTGCAACGACAGCGTGGCTAGGCGCCGAGCGCCCACTTGATGAGCAAGGCAATCGCGCCGACCGCCGCGACGCCGGCTGCCCAGAGCCCGGCGAACCACAAAAGCTGTCGAGCGCGCGCCTTCAGTGATAGCCCTCCTCCGGATCCACCTTGCCGCGAAATACCCAGTAGGCGTAGGCGGTGTAGCCCAGGATGATCGGGATCAGCACCGCCGCGCCGACCAGCAGGAAGATGAGGCTGGCCTCCGGCGCCGCGGCCTGCCAGATGGTGACGCTGGTCGGCACGATGTAGGGATAGAAGCTGATGCCCAGGCCGGCGAAGCAGAGCACGAAAAGAGCCAGCGCCGCGAGGAAGGGCTGCGCCTGTTTGTGGTCGAGCAGACCGCGGAACAGCGCCCAGGCGGCGAGCAGCACGAGGCCGGGCACCACCGCGCTGAAGATTGCCGTCGGGAAGGCGAACCAGCGCTGCAGGTAGGCCGGGTTGAGGAAGGGCGTGATCAGGCTGACCGCGCCGATGAGAACCAGGGTGGCGATGGCCGCGACCCAGGCCAGGCCGCGGGCACGACGCTGCAGCTGGCCTGACGTCTTCATCACCAGCCAGGTGGCGCCCAGCAGGGCGTAGCCCACCGCCAGGGCG
>DAIQBR010000159.1:0-8013 GCA_036781105.1 Kiloniellaceae bacterium | reverse complement strand
GACGCCGTCGGCGAACTGATAGCCGCGGTCCTCGATGTGTACCGCCGCCGCCTTGTGGGGAACATAGCGGCCGTTGACGTAGGCTTGGCGGGGCATCGGCGCCCTCTCCTTTCGACTCGGCTGGGGTGGATAGCCGACGCGATCCTAGAAAAACTCCAGCTTCACCGCAAAGAGCTTCTCGACCTTCTTCACCGCCTCGGAGCGCGCAAAGATGACCACCAGGTCGTTCGGACGGGTCACCGTGTCGCCGCGCGGGATGATCACCTCGTCGCCGCGCACGATGGCGCCGACGATGACGCCTTCCGGCAGACGGGCATCGCGGATCGGCACGCCGACCAGGCTGGAGGTCTCCAGCGCCTCGGCCTCGATCACTTCGCCGAAATCCTCGCTGAGCGAGTGCACCGAGCGGATGCGGCCGCGGCGCACGTGCTGCAGGATCTTCGACACCGTGATGGCGCGCGGGCTGACCACGGTGTCGATGCCCAGGTTGCTGATCAGCGGCCCGTAGGAGGTCTTGTTGATGAGGGTGACGGCGCGGCGGCAGCCGTAGCGCTTGGCGAGCAGCGAGGTGAGAATGTTCACCTCGTCATCGTTGGAAACGGCGATCACCGTCTCCGCGGTGGCCGCGTTGGCCTCCTCCAGAATCTCGGTGTCCAGCGCGTCGCCGTGGATGACCACGGTGCGCTGCAGCGCCTGGGCGACATGTTCGGCGCGGCGCTTGTCGACCTCGATGACTTTCAGGTTCACCTGCGGGTGGTTCTTCTCCACCGCGTGGGCGAGGTTCAGGCCGATGTTGCCGCCGCCGATGATGATGACGCGGCGCGCCTCCTTTTCCTCGTGACCGAAGGCCGCCATGGTACGCGCCAGGTGGCCGGTATCCGCCACCAGGTAGACGTCGTCGCCGGCACGCATGTCGTCGTCCGGGGTCGGCACGAAGCCCTTGCCGTCGCGCGAGATGCCGATCACCACGATGTGCAGGTCGGGGAACAGCGCGGTCAACTGGCGCAGCGGCGTGTTGATGACCGGCGTGTCCTCGTTGCAGTGCAGGCCGATCAGGCTCACCTTGCCGTCGGCCAGGGGCTGCACGTCGAAGGCGCCGGGCAGTTGCAGGCGCCGTTCGATGGCCCGCGCCACCTCGATCTCCGGCGAGATGATGACGTCGATCGGCATGTGCTCGCGGCTGAACAGGTCGGACCACATGGGCTCCAGATAGCTCTGGTGGCGCACGCGGGCGATCTTGGTCGGCACCTCGAAGATCGAGTGGCAGATCTGGCAGGCGACCATGTTCACTTCGTCGGCGTAGGTCACCGCGATGACCATCTCAGCGTCGGAGGCGCCGGCGCTCTCCAGCACATCCGGATGCGACGCGAAGCCGACCAGACCCTTCACGTCCAGGGAGTCGGTAATCTTCTCGATCAGCTCACGCGACTGGTCGATGACCGTCACGTCGGCGTTCTCGCTCGCCAGATAGCGCGCGATGTTGAAGCCGACCTGGCCGGCACCGCAGATAATGACCTTCATGGATCAGGGGACTCCGATAGATCCGTCACCGCGCATTCAGGCCCGCTCCACCGAGCCGACGCCGAGTGAGCGCAGCTTGCGGTGCAGGGCGGAACGTTCCATGCCGACAAAAGTGGCAGTGCGGGAGATATTGCCGCCGAAACGCATGACCTGAGCCTCCAGGTACTTGCGCTCGAAAACCTCGCGCGCCTCGCGCAGCGGCAGGGACATGATCTCCTCTCCGGTTTCGCCCGGCAGCGAGGTCGGTGAAGAAGCGCCGATCTCCGGCGGCAGCATGTCGGGACGCACGGCATCCTGCGGGCGGCCCGGCGCCATGATCAGGACCCACTCGATCACATTGCGCAACTGGCGCACGTTGCCCGGCCAGTCGTAGGCGCGCAGCGCCGCCAGGGCATCGTCGCTGAGGGCACGCGGCGGCAGGCCGGCGTTCTCCGCCGCGCGTTCCATGAAATAGGCGACCAGCTCCGGGATGTCTTCGCGGCGCTCGCGCAGGGCCGGCACCTCGATGGGCACGACGTTCAGGCGGTAGAAAAGGTCCTCGCGGAAGCGGCCGTCGGCGATCTGCCCCGGCAGGTCGCGGCTGGTGGCGGCGATGACCCGCACGTCGACAGCGATGCGCTGGTCGCCGCCGACCCGCTGAAAGGTCTGCTCCTGCAGCACGCGCACGATCTTGCCCTGGGTCTCGATGGGCATATCGGCCACTTCGTCGAGGAACAGGGTGCCGCCGTGGGCGCGCTCGAAGGTGCCGGTCTTGCCGGCACTCTCGCCATCGACCTGCCCCGGTTCGATGCCGAACAGCTCGTGCTCCAGGCGGTCGGGATGCATGGTGGCTCAGTTCAGCGCCACGAAGGGCGCCACCGCGCGGTGCGAACAGGTGTGAAGCTGCCGCGCCACGACCTCCTTGCCCGCCCCGGCCGGACCGGTGATCAGCACGCGGCTGCCGGTCGGCGCCACCTTGCGGATCGCCTGGCTCACCTGATGGTACCAGTGGGAAGAACCGATGAAGTCGGAGTTCTGGCCGATGCGCAGGCGCAGTTCCTCGTTCTCGCTGCGCAGGCGCGCGGCCTCGATGGCGCGCTGCACGACAAGCAGCAGACGGTCCGATTTGAAAGGTTTCTCGATGAAGTCGTAGGCGCCGAGCTTGATGGCATTCACCGCCGTTTCGATGTTGCCGTGGCCGGAGATCATAACCACCGGAATGCTCGGCGCTTCCTCCTTGATGACGCTGAGCATTTCCATGCCGTCGAGCGCTGAATTCTCCAGCCAGATGTCGAGCACCACGAGGCTGGGACGCCTTTGGCGCAGCATCTCCAGGGCGCTGCCGCTGTCGCCGGCATCGCAGGTTGCATAGCCTTCATCCTGCAGGATGCCGGTGATCAGCATCCGGATGTCGACCTCGTCATCGACGATGAGGATTTCGTTACCCATGCCCTGCAGCTCTTTCCACAGACGCCAGTTCTACTTCGCCCTCGGCATGATCGCCGCCGGCCTCCGCTGCTTCTTCGCGTAAGGGGAACACCAGACTGACGACGGCGCCGCCGCCTTCCCGGTCGCGCAAGATCAGATCACCGCCGTGATCTTCCATGATCTTCTTCACAATTGCGAGGCCGAGTCCAGTACCGCGCTCGCGCGTCGTCACATAGGGTTCGGTCAGGCGGCCGCGATTGGCTTGGGGCAGGCCCTTGCCGTTGTCGGAGACCTCAATCACGCAGTTGCCACCGCTGCTGCGCAACACGACGTCGACATGTCCGGGCGCGCTCCCCTCGCCCTCGCTCTGCTGGCGGCCCTCGATGGATTCGATGGCATTCTTGATGAGATTGGTGAGCGCCTGACTGACCTGGCGTCCGTCGCAGGGCAGCACCACCGGGCTCTCGGTCGGGGTGTAGCCGAAGGTGATCTGCGGCCGCGCGGTACGCTCCAGCAAAATCGCCTGCTCGGCGAGCTTGCCGAGGTCCTCGCGCCGCATCACCGGGGCCGGCATGCGGGCAAAGGCGGAGAACTCGTCGACCATGCGGCCGATGTCGCCGACATGGCGCACGATGGTGTCGGTGCAGACCTGAAAGGTTTCGGGATCGTTGGTGATCTGGCCGACGTACTTGCGCTTCAGGCGCTCGGCGGCGAGCTGGATGGGAGTCAGCGGGTTCTTGATCTCGTGGGCGATGCGCCTCGCGATGTCCGACCAGGCCGCCTTGCGCTGCGCCGCAAGCAGCTGGGTGATCTCGTCGAAGGTGACCACGAAGCCCATGATGGCGCCGTCCTCCAACTCGGCGGAGATGCGCACCAGCAGGACCCGCTCGGCGCCGCCGGCGTCTGGGATCGCGATCTGCTGCTCGGCCAGCTTCTTCGGCCGCCGGCGCGCCCGCTCCAGCAGTTCGTCGACCTCCGGCATGACCTCGGTGAGGGTCCGCCCGCGCAACCCCTTGGGCTTTTCGCCCAGGAAATCGCAGGCCTTGCGGTTGGCGAGGTCGATGTGGCCGGCCTCGTCCAGGCCGATGACCCCGGCGGAGACGCCGCCCAGCACCGCCTCGATGAAGCGGTTGCGGTAGTCGAGCTGCTCGTTGGCGTCCAGCAGGGCGTCCTGCTGGCGTTCGAGCTGGCTGGTCATTTTGTTGAAGGCACGCGACAGGTTGCCGATCTCGTCGCGGCGCGGCGGGCCCAGCACGCGGGCCTTGAGGTCGCCCTTGCCGACCCTTTCGGAGGCGGCGATGAGGCTGCCGATCGGCCCGGTCATCTGGTTGGCGAAGGCGAGACCGATCCAAACGGCGACCAGCAGCAGCAACAGCGCCACCACCAGGAAGATCAGGGCGAAGGTGATCTGCAGGCTGTAGCGGTTGCCCTCCAGGTCCTCGTAACGCTGAACCGCCCAGTTGGTACTCTCCATGTGGCCGAGCATGCGGGAATCGACGAGACGGCCGATGTAGAGGTAGGCATCGGCTGAGAGGTCGAGGCGCACCAGGGCGCGCACCCGGTCCTCCTCCTCCGACGTCATGATCGCCATCCCTTCGGTGCGGGCGCGGTCGAAGGCCCAGTCGGGAATGTCCGGATTGAAGGCCAGCAGAAAGGTCGAGGAGCGCGCCAGCATGCGGCCGGAGGAATCGTAGACCGCGGCTTCGGTGAGGTAGCGCAGGCTGGCCTGGCGGGTCATCACACTGTTGAACAGGGCCGGGTTGTAGACCAGCGAAGGCCCGCCGCGGTTCAGTACCTGGGCGATGGCGAAGGCGTCGGCGGCGATGGTCTGCTGATGCTCGTCCAGGTAGGCGGCGGCGACGGCGCGCGAGTTCTTGATCGCGGTGGAAACCCGTTCGCTGAACCAGAACTCCAGGCCCAGGTCGAACATGATCACCGAGAAAGCGGCAACCAGGATGGTCGGCGCCACGGCGACCACGGAGAACAGCGCCACCAGGCGGCCGTGCAGGCGCGAGCCTGCCCGGCCCTTCTTGCGCTCGATCCAGAGGATCACCAGGCGTCGCGCGATCAGAGCGGCAAGCCCGAGGCTGATGACCAGATCGGCCAGCAGCAGCAGCAGGATGTGCTTGGCGTTGGCGGCGACCGAGAGGTTCCCGGTCATGGCGACGAAGGTGGCGATGCCGCAGGACAGGCCGCCGACCAGCAAGACCAGGGCGACGGTGCGCTCGAATTTTATCCTACGCAGCAGGTGCACGATGCCCGCATAGGGCGCCGCCACGGCCTCCGGCCGTTCCGCCGCGCCATCAAAGCCGTCGGGATCGACGCCGCGGGGGGCGCTGCCCGCGGGCGGGCTGCCGTCACCGGTCTGTTGTATATTTACCACAGGCTATTTAAGGCCGCGAATCACCTGGATGTCCAGGTCCCGAATCTTTTTCCTGAGGGTATTTCGGTTCAGTCCGAGCAGCTTGGCGGCACGGATCTGGTTCCCCCTTGTGGCGGAAAGGGACAACTCGATCAAGGGCCGCTCGACCTCGCGCAGGATGCGGTCGTAGAGGCCGGGGGCCGGCAGGCCGTCTTCGTGGGCGGCGAAGTAGGAGCGCAGGTGGTGTTCCACCGCGGCGCTCAGCGATTCGGCCGGCGCGGCGACGGCCCGCTCGGCCGCCTTGCCTTCGCTGAGTTCGTTTTCGATGACCTCGCGGTCGATGGTCTCCTGGCTGTAAAGCACCGCCAGCCGGCGCACCAGGTTCTCCAGCTCGCGGACGTTGCCGGGCCAGGGATAGGCCTTCAGGGCCTCCATGGCCTCGCCGTCCAGCGCCTTGGCCGAGAGCCCTTCATCCTGGACCTCGGCGAAGAAATGCCGCACCAGTTCCGGGATATCTTCGCTGCGCTCGCGCAGAGGGGGCAGCCGGATCGGCACCACGCTGAGGCGGTAGTAGAGATCCTCGCGGAACAGGCCCTGGCGCACCATCTGGCGCAGGTCGCGGTGGGTGGCGGCGATGATGCGGACGTCGGCACGGATCGGCGTGCGCCCGCCCACGGTCGTATATTCGCCCTCCTGCAGCACGCGCAGCAGGCGGGTCTGTGCCTCCAGCGGCATGTCGCCGATCTCGTCGAGGAACAGGGTGCCGCCGGCGGCCTGCTCGAAGCGGCCGGAGGAGCGCATCGTGGCGCCGGTGAAGGCGCCCTTTTCGTGGCCGAAGAGCTCGCTCTCGATCAATTCGCGGGGAATCGCCGCCATGTTCACGGCGACGAAGGTGCCGCGCCGGCGCTTGCCGTAGTCGTGCAGGGCGCGGGCGGCCAGTTCCTTGCCGGTGCCGGACTCGCCGTAGATCATCACCGTCAGGTCGGTGGGCATGAGCCGCGCCAGGACCCGGTAGATCTCCTGCATGGCCTGGGAGCGGCCGATCAGCGGCAACTGCTCCTCGCCCTCGTCGGCCGCCAGCCGGGCCTTGGCCTCGCTGCCGCTCGGCTCGGAGAGGGCGCGGTCCACCACGGAGATCAGTTCGCGCAGGTCGAAGGGCTTGGGCAGGTACTCGAAGGCGCCGCGCTCGGTCGCCTTGACCGCCGTCAGCAGGGTGTTCTGCGCCGACATGACCAGGATGCGCAGGTGCGGGCGCAGTTTCTTGATGCGCGGAATGAGATCCAGGCCGTTCTCGTCGGGCATCACGACGTCGGTGATGACTAGGTCGCCCTCGCCCTCTTTCACCCACTGCCAGAGCGTCGCGGCGTTGCCGGTGGTGCGCACCACATGGCCCTGGCGCCCCAGTGCCTGGGTCAGCACGGTGCGGATCGCCCGGTCGTCGTCGGCCACCAGGATGGTCGCGCTGCTCATGCGGATTCAGCCGCCTCCCCGGAGCCGGTTTCCGTGGTGCCGCCGCCGTCTTCTTCCGGCTCGATGGCGTCACCCTCCTCGCGGGGTGCCATGGGCAGCATGAGGCGGAACGTGGTGCGGCGCGGCTGGCTGTCGAACTCGATGACACCGCCGTGGTCGCCGATGATCTTGGCGACCAGGGCCAGGCCCAGGCCGCTGCCGCCGGCCTTGGTGCTGACGAAGGGATCGAAGAGGTGCGGCTGCAGGTCCTCCGGAATGCCGGGACCGTTGTCCTGGATCATCACCGCGAGCGGCAGGTCGACGCGGCTGCCGCTGCCGGGAATGGCGAGGCGGACGCCCTGCTGGTAGCGCGTGATCTCGCCGCCTTCCTTGGGCGCCGCCTCGGCAGCATTCTTCACCAGGTTCAGGATCGCCTGGATCAGCAGGTCGCGGTTGCCGTAGACCGGCGGCAGCGAGGGATCGTAGCTTTCCACGAAACGCACGTTGCGGGCGAAGCCGTTCTCGGCGATGCGGCGCACGCGCTCCAGCACCAGGTGGATGTTCACCGGCTCGCGCGCCAGAGGGCGCTTGTCGGAGAACATTTCCATGCGGTCGACCAGGGCGACAATGCGGTCGGCCTCCTCGCAGATCAGGTTGGTCAGCTGGCGGTCGTCCGGACCGGCGTTCTGCTCCAGCAGCTGCGCCGCGCCGCGGATACCGGACAGCGGGTTCTTCACCTCGTGGGCCAGCATGGCGGCCATCGCGGTGACCGAGCGCGCCGCGTTGCGGTGGACCAGCTGGTGGTCGATCTTGCGCGCGATGGAGCGCTCGTGCAGCGACAGCACCACGCTGCCCGGGCGATCGCCCAGCGACGCGGCGTCGATCGACACGAAATGGGAGCCGATCTTCGGGCCCGAGATCGTCACGCCGTACTCGGAGACCGAATAGCTGCCCTCGCGCACCTGGCGGATGAGGCCGAAGATCGGGTTGTCCTCGGGCAGGATTTCGCTCAGGGGGCGGCCGAGCAGGTTGGTCGTCGAGGAGTCGAAGAACTGCTCGGCGGCCTGGTTCACGAAGGAGAGGCAGTCCTCCTCGTCGACCACGAAGAGCGGCACCGAGAGAGCCGCCAGGATCGAGGCCTGGTCCGGCGGGCCGCCGCGCAGCAGGGTGCGGGCGAAGAGATCGGAGACCTTCGACATCAGGCCGCCGCCCTTGCCGTTGCGGCCGGTGCCTCCGCGCCGCGGAACAGCGCCTCGATCATGGCCACCACCCTG
>DAIQBR010000158.1:5968-8024 GCA_036781105.1 Kiloniellaceae bacterium | reverse complement strand
GGGAAGTCGAGGTTGAATTCATGGGGCGGCACATAAGGGCAGCTCACCATGAAGCACATGTCGCAGAGCGTGCAGGCGTCGACCACCGGCTTGTAGTCGGCCTTGTCGACACTGTCGAGTTCGCCGGTTTCCGACTCGTCGATGAGGTCGAAGAGGCGCGGGAAGGAGTCGCAGAGATTGAAGCAGCGGCGGCAGCCGTGGCAGATGTCGAAGACACGCTCGACCTCGGCGTTCAGCTTGTCCCAGTCGTAGAAGTCGGGATCGTTCCAATCGATCGGGTGGCGCACCGGCGCGTTGAGGCCGCCTTCGCTCATCTCTTCCCCTCGCAGTGATCGCATGGTTCCGGCCTGCCGCTCGCACGGGCGGCGACGTCAGTGCCGGTTAGTTGTCATCCAGGGAGCCGAACCGGGAGACCGTCTGCGAAGTGCAGGCGCTGAAGCGAGGACGGCAGTACCGCCCGTCGCTTCAGTCCTGCACCTACTCGAGACGATCGGGCAGAGGCGCGGACCGCGGGATCCGGCGCCCCGCACCCGGATCAGGCCATGGTGTCGAGGGCTTTCTGGAAGCGCCCGGCGTGGCTCTTTTCGGCCTTCGCCAGGGTCTCGAACCAGTCGGCGATCTCGTCGAAGCCCTCTTCGCGGGCCGTACGCGCCATGCCGGGGTACATGTCGGTGTATTCGTGGGTCTCGCCGGCAATGGCGGCCTTGAGGTTCAGCGTGGTGTCGCCGATCGGCTCGCCCGTGGCAGGGTCACCGACTTCCTCGAGGTACTGCAGATGGCCGTGAGCGTGGCCGGTCTCGCCCTCGGCGGTCGAGCGGAAGACCGCGGCAACGTCGTTGTAGCCTTCGATGTCGGCCTTTTGCGCGAAGTAGAGGTAGCGACGGTTGGCCTGGCTCTCGCCGGCGAAGGCTTCCTTGAGGTTGGCTTCGGTCTTCGAGTTCTTCAGCGACATGGCTGTCTCTCCTGTAGGTGCGATTTCATTCTTTGCCCGGTCAGTTGCTGCCGGAATTCATGGCGCCGGGGGTGTCACTGCTATGCGCCGCCGGGCCGCGTCGAAGGCCCAGGGGACCACCCCTGACGGCACCTAGATAGCGCCCAGGACAAACCCTGTCAATAATTTAGAATTGTTCTAAGGAGATTTTTAAAGCGCGGGAATAGCGCTTAGATTATTCGCCGTCTTGCAGGCGGATAATGACGTCCACACGCGCGACCTTGGCACCCGCGGGCGGCGTCGGCAGGCTGTCGAGCTGCACCATCTCGCCGGGGATATCCTGCAGGCGGCCGCTGCCTTCGTAGTAGAAGTGATGGTGGTCGCTCACGTTGGTGTCGAAGTAGGACCTGCCGGACTCAACCACGACCTCGCGCAGCAGCCCCGCCTCGGTGAACTGATGCAGGCTGTTGTAGATCGTCGCCAGCGAAACGCGCACCTTATCGGCCACGGCCTCGGCATGCAGCTGCTCGGCGGTGATGTGGCGGTCGCAGCCAGTGGGCGCCTCGAACAGCAGCTTGGCCAGGGCAAGCCGCTGCCGCGTCGGCCTGAGGCCGGCGGTTTTGAGGCGCTGCACGAGGGCGCTGTAGGGACGGTCCTTACTCATGACACACCGCTATATGGTTGCCAGCAGAGTGAATTAAAGTGGCAAAAACAGTCTCATGTCAATTTCTTTGGAACCTCTATAAATCATTTCAGGCAAGTTCGCCGGCCTCCGCGCTGCTCGCTAAGCCCTTGTTAACCATGATAAGCCAGCCTCTGCAGGGCCTTGCCGCGACTCGTGAAGCTGTTTGACAGCGGATTTCCTATGCTATAGTTCGCGAGGCGTTGGCCGGAGGCTCCCCCGTGCCGGGAGAGCGCATGCGGCCACGCTTTTTGTCGTGGCATAAGCGCCCGGCGGAGCCTATCTACAACAAAGGCTTTGCGGGTGAATCCCGCGACGCTGGCTCAAGTGGCGGCACGCGAGACCGCCGAAAGATGAGAAGGTACCGGACCGGGTGGATGTATTGACCGACAGAAAGAACAGCTTCCGCTACGAAGAGCTGTTGAAGTGCGCGCACGGAAAGC
>DAIQBR010000158.1:283-5922 GCA_036781105.1 Kiloniellaceae bacterium | reverse complement strand
ACTCCCGCTCCCGCCGATGCTGATGTTCGATCGCATCACAGAGATCACCGAGGACGGCGGCCAGCATGGCAAGGGCCACATCGTCGCCGAGATGGACATCAAGCCGGACCTTTGGTTCTTCGGCTGCCATTTCGAAGGCGACCCGGTGATGCCCGGCTGCCTGGGCCTCGATTCCCTCTGGCAACTCGTCGGGTTCTTCCTCGGCTGGCTCGGTGCGCCGGGACGCGGCCGGGCGCTGGGCGTCGGCGAGGTGAAGTTCACCGACATGGTGACGCCGGCGGTAAAGATGGTCAGCTATCACCTCGACCTCAAGCGCGTGCGCATGGGCAAGCTGGTGTTGGGCATCGCCGACGGCATCATGAAGGCCGACGGAAAGCCGATCTACGAGGCCAAGGATCTCAAGGTCGGCCTGTTTAAGCGCGAGCCGCAGTCGGCCTGAGACAGGAGCGGCACCCTAGCAACTAGGGACGCAGCAGTACCAAGGTTCACAGCCGCAGGACGAACAGGATTTCTATGCGCCGAGTCGTCGTCACCGGATTGGGCATCGTCTCCAGCATCGGCAACAACAAGGCCGAAGTGATCGATGCCCTGAAGGCCGGCCGCTCCGGTATCGAGTTTTGCGATACCTACGCGGAAATGGGCTTTCGCAGCCACGTTCACGGGTCTCTGAATATCGACCTGGACTCCCTTGTCGACCGCAAGCTGCGCCGCTTCATGGGCGACGGCGCGGCCTACAATTACGTCGCCATGAAGGAGGCTCTCGCCGACGCCGGCATGACCGAGGCGGAGATCTCCAACGAGCGCATCGGCATCGTCATGGGCTCCGGCGGCCCCTCGACCTCCAACCAGGTCCAGGCCGCCGACATCACCCGCGAGAAGGGCCCCAAGCGGGTCGGCCCCTACATGGTGCCGCGCTGCATGTCGTCGACCAATTCGGCCAACATCGCCACCGCCTTCAAGATCAAGGGGCTCAGCTATTCGATCTCCTCGGCCTGCTCGACCTCGGCGCACTGCATCGGCAACGGCGCCGAGTTGATCCAGATGGGCAAGCAGGACGTCGTCTTCGCCGGCGGCGGTGAAGAACTGCACTGGACCCTCACCGTGCTGTTCGACGCCATGGGCGCCCTTTCCAGCAGCTACAACGACCAGCCGACCCGGGCCAGCCGCGCCTTCGACAAGGATCGCGACGGCTTCGTCATCTCGGGCGGCGGCGGCGTCGTGGTGCTGGAGGAACTGGAACGCGCCAAGGCACGCGGCGCCAAGATCTATGGCGAGGTGGCCGCCTACGCGGCGACCTCCGACGGCGTCGACATGGTGGCCCCTTCGGGAGAGGGCGGCCTGCGCTGCATGCGCCTGGCCATGCAGAGCCTCGGCAACACGCCGGTCGACTACATCAACGCCCACGGCACCTCGACGCCGGCCGGCGACATCGTCGAGCTGCACTCGATCCGCGAGGCCTTCGGCGCCGACATGCCGAGGGTTTCCTCCACCAAGTCGCTGACCGGGCACTCCCAGGGCGCGACAGGTGTGCACGAGGCGATCTATTCCCTCCTCATGCTGGACAACAGCTTCGTCGCCGCTTCGGCGAACATCGACAACCTCGACCCCGACGCAGAAGGCATGCCTATCGTCCGCGAGCTGGAGGAGAACGTCCAACTCAACTGCGTCATGTCGAACAGCTTTGGCTTCGGCGGCACGAACGCCTGCCTCGCCTTCAAACGTTTCGAAGGATAACAGGGCAGGCACCGGAATGGCTGGGTTGATGGCCGGCAAGCGCGGCCTAATCATGGGGGTGGCCAATGACCACTCCATCGCTTGGGGCATCGCCCGCGCGCTGCGCGACCAAGGGGCGGAACTCGCCTTCACCTATCAGGGTGCCGCCTTCGAGCGGCGCGTGCGCCCGCTGGCCCAGTCGGTCGGCTCCGATCTGGTCATGCCCTGCGACGTCGAGCAGGAGAGCGAGGTGGCCGGCGTCTTCGCGGATCTCGGCAAGGCCTGGGGCACGGTCGACTTCGTGGTTCACGCCATCGCCTACTCCGACAAGGAAGAGCTGAAGGGCCGCTACCTGAACACCAGCCGCGCCAACTTCCGGCGCACCCTGGCGATCTCCTGCTACTCCTTCACCGCCGTGGCGCGCGAGGCCGCGCGCCTCATGCCGAACGGCGGCAGCCTGATCACGCTCTCCTACCTGGGCGCCGAGCGGGTCACCCCCAACTACAACGTGATGGGCGTCGCCAAGGCGGCCCTCGAGGCCAGTGTGCGCTACCTTGCAGTCGACCTCGGCGCCTCCGGCATCCGCGTGAACGCGATCTCCGCCGGCCCGATGCGCACCCTGGCGGGCTCGGCCATCGGCGACGCGCGCTTCGTGTTCGGCTGGAACCGCGACCACGCGCCGCTGAAGCGCAATGTTCTGTTGAAAGAGGTCGGCTCCGCCGGACTCTACCTCACCTCCGACCTGTCGCAGGGCGTCACCGGCGAGGTGCACTACGTCGATGGCGGCTACAACATCGTCGGCATTCCCTCGCCCGGGCGCATGACCCGGCCCAGCGAGTAGCCGCTTCCCAAAATCCTGAATTCAGTCAACGAGTGCCGGGATCAGCAGATCCGGGCGATCGGTAATCAGGCAGTCGACGCCCTTGTCGAGCAGGCGCCGCCCGGCGCGCACCCCGTTCACCGTGTAGACGGCGAAGTCATAGCCCGCCGCCTTCACCGCGGCGACGTCGGCGGCGCGGGTGCGCCGCCAGTCGAGATGCAGCGAGGCGCAGGCGAGATCCGCCATCGCCTGACGCCAGTCGGGCGGAAAGACCTCGGCCAGCAGGCCGCGCGGCCACTGCGGCGCGACAAGCTGCGCCGCGGCCAGGGACTCCCGCTCGAAGCTGCTGACCAGCGGCGGCAGGCGATCCTCCGGCCAGATCGCCAGCAAGCGGGTGAGGGCGACCTGCGCGGTTTCGCGGGCAAGGCCGGGCGTCGGCTTGATCTCCACATTCGGCGTGAGACCGAGTTCCAGCAGGCAGCGGGCCGTCTCTTCCAGGGTGGGCACCCGGCAATCGGGCTGTCCCCGGAACAGCCGGCCGTCACGCCGGCTGTACCTGGTCGAGAAGTGGCGGGTCGCATCGAGGCCGGTGACCACCGCGAGGGGTGTGCGCGCCATCTCACCGCTTGTGCCCGTCGTGCGCTCCAGGGTGTCGTCGTGGAACAGCACCGGCGCGCCGTCGCCGGTCAGCATGACGTCGAACTCGACCCAGGTGGCGCCGGCCGCGGCAGCCGCCTTCATGGAGGCCAGCGTGTTCTCGGGCGCCAGGGCCTTGGCGCCGCGATGCCCCATGATCCGTGGAAGCTCGAGGGGCGCAGGCCGCAAAGAAAAAGCCGGCGGAGAGGTCATGTCGCCATCACCCCGCCGCCGGCCTTTTGCCTTGGCTTATGTGAACCGGGCCGTCAGCTGGCGACCTTGGCCTCCAGGTCCTCGCCGGTGTCCTGGTTCACGCGCTTCATGGAGAGCTTCACCTTGCCGCGGTCCATGCCGATGCACTTCACCTTCACCACGTCGCCTTCCTTCACCACGTCGGTGACGGTGTTGACGCGCTCGGGGGCGAGCTCGCTGATGTGGACCAGGCCGTCGCGCGGACCGAGGAAGTTCACGAAAGCGCCGAAGTCGACCACCTTCACGACCTTGCCGTCGTAGATCTCACCGATCTCCGGCTCGGCCACGATCGACCTGATCCAGTCGAGCGCCGCCTGGGCCTGGGTCTGGTCGACGGCGGCGACCTTCACCGTGCCGTCGTCCTCGATGTCGATCTTGGCACCGGTCTCCTCGCAGATCTCGCGGATCACCTTGCCGCCGGTGCCGATCACTTCGCGGATCTTGTCCTTCGGGATGTTGATCACGGTGATGCGCGGCGCATTGCCGGAAACGTCCTCGCGGGCGGCGGTCAGCGCCTTGTTCATCTCGCCGAGGATATGCAGGCGGCCGTCACGCGCCTGGTTGAGCGCGACCTCCATGATCTCCTTGGTGATCGAGGTGATCTTGATGTCCATCTGCAGCGAGGTGATGCCGGCTTCGGTGCCGGCCACCTTGAAGTCCATGTCGCCGAGGTGATCCTCGTCGCCCAGGATGTCGGACAGCACGGCGAAGTCGTCGCCTTCCTTGATCAGGCCCATGGCGATGCCCGCCACCGGACGCGCCAGCGGCACGCCGGCGTCCATCAGCGACAGCGAAGCGCCGCAGACCGTCGCCATCGACGACGAGCCGTTGGACTCCGTGATCTCGGAGACCACGCGGATGGTGTAGGGGAAGTCCTCCTTCGTCGGCAGCAGCGGACGCACGGCGCGCCAGGCCAGCTTGCCGTGGCCGATCTCGCGGCGGCCCGGGGCGAGGCGGAAGCTGCATTCACCCACCGAATAGGGCGGGAAGTTGTAGTGCAGCATGAAGTGTTCGCGGTAGCTGCCTTCCAGCGAATCGATGATCTGCTCGTCCTGGCCGGTGCCCAGCGTGGTGGTCACCATCGCCTGAGTCTCGCCGCGGGTGAACAGCGCCGAGCCGTGGGTCAGCGGCAGCACGCCGACTTCCGCCAGGATCGGGCGGATGTCCTTGGTGGTGCGGCCGTCGATGCGCTTGGTCCCCTTCAGGATGTTGCCGCGCACGACGTCGGCTTCCAGCGACTTGAAGAGGCCGGAAGCGATTTCCTTTTCGGCATCCTCGAAGTCGGCGACCGCCGCTTCGCGCACCGCGGCCACCTTGGACTGGCGGGCCAGCTTGTCGACTTCGCCGTAGGCCTCGGTCAGCTTGTCGAGAATACCGCCGGCGAGCAGCTTGTTCTTGACTTCCTCGACCTCCGGCGCCGCCGACGGCACGTCCATCGGCTCCTTGGCGCAGCGCTCGGCCAGGGCGATGATGGCGTCGATGACCGGGCGCATCTGCTCGTGGCCGAAGCTGACGGCGCCCAGCATGATCTCTTCGCTCAGCTCATGCGCCTCGGACTCGACCATCAGCACGCCCTCGACGGTACCGGCGAGCACCAGGTCCAGCGCCGAGTCCGGCATCTCGTCCATCAGCGGATTGAGGATGTACTGGCCGTCCTTGTAGCCGACGCGCGCGCCGCCGATCGGGCCGAGGAAAGGCAGGCCCGAGATGGTGAGCGCCGCCGAGGCGCCGACCATGGCGACGATGTCGGGATCGTTCTCCATGTCGTGGCTCAGCACGGTGCAGATCACCTGGGTCTCGTTCTTGTAGCCCTTGGCGAAGAGTGGGCGGATCGGCCGGTCGATGAGACGGGAGGTCAGCGTCTCCTTCTCGGACGGGCGTCCTTCGCGCTTGAAGAAGCCGCCGGGGATCTTGCCCGCGGCGAAGGTCTTCTCCTGGTAGTTCACGGTGAGCGGGAAAAAATCCATGCCGGGGCGCGGCGACTTTTCGCCAACCGCTGTGCAGAGCACCACGGTGTCGCCATAGGTTGCCAGCACGGCACCGTTGGCCTGGCGCGCGATGCGGCCGGTCTCCAGGGTCAGCTTGCGGCCGCCCCACTCGATTTCTTGGCGATGAATATCAAACATGCTTGTCAGGTCCTTCCAACCTTACACTTGCCAAACCGACGCGCCCGGATGGCGTGCGTCGGCGTGTGCCGGAAAGCAAAGCGCCGGACCCG
>DAIQBR010000158.1:0-219 GCA_036781105.1 Kiloniellaceae bacterium | reverse complement strand
GTGCCGGCACAGTCACGGTGTCGCTTACGTTCATTCCATCCATTCGTCCCGCGTGAGCGGCGCAATACCGGTCCAAGAGACCGGCGGGGCGCCGCGGCACGGGGATCATCTGCGGCATTAGCCCGGATTTCTCAAACTATGGTGGGGCGTCATCGCCTCAGGAAGCCCGCTTGTCAGGAGAAGCCCGAAAAGCGTAGCGGTGACTACGGTTGAGGGCTT
>DAIQBR010000157.1:7559-8028 GCA_036781105.1 Kiloniellaceae bacterium | reverse complement strand
GCTCGCCCGACCCGCTGCAGCGCGACCTCATGCGGACCTACTCGGCCAATCCCGGCCAGGTGTTCTGGAAGCTGCGCTGGCCGTCCTCCATGCCCTACCTCTTCGCCAGCCTGAAGGTCGCCATCGCCATCTCCCTGGTCGGCGCCATCGTCGGCGAGCTGCCGACCGGCGCCCAGGCGGGGATTGGAGCCCGTTTGCTGGTCGGCTCCTACTACGGCCAGACCGTGCAGATCTGGGCGGCGCTGCTCACGGCCGCCGCCATGGCCGGCCTGCTGGTCGCCGCCATGGGCGGCCTGGAGCGACTGGTGAACCGCCGCATGGGGGCGCAGGCATGAACATCGCCGCGCGCCCGCGGATGGACCTCTGCTGCTTGTTTTATGTGGTCTGCACGCTGATCGCCTTCCTTCTGCCCATAGGGTTCATGACCTTCAATCAGGGGCAGGACCGGGAACTGATCGGATGGTTCGAC
>DAIQBR010000157.1:5276-7549 GCA_036781105.1 Kiloniellaceae bacterium | reverse complement strand
GGGGCCTGGACCGTCCCCGCCTTTGTCGCCTTCCTGTTGATTGCAGCCTATCACTGGCGGCGCCCGCGCCTCTTCACTGGTGCAGCCATGCTTGTGCTGGCGGCGCTGTTTGGAACCTTGCCGGCGCTCCTGGCCGTTGAACGCCCGTTCATGGGCTTCATCGATTTCGCAGATGTCGACTCTTTGACCGCGCCCGTTGGCGCCGGCGCGTTCGGCGTCTGGCTCTATCTGGTCGGCCTTGCCTTCCTGGTCTGGAAGGCGCTCTCCCTGCTGTCGGAAGCCGCGTCCCAGCGAAAGGCGCCGCGCGCCCTCGGCATCCTGGTGCCGGCGCTGTTCGGCGCCTGGCTGCTCTATCTCTGGCAGGTGCTGGTGACCGGCTTCGGGGTGCCCTCGGTGCTGCTGCCGTCGCCGGCGCTGATCGCCCAGGTCTTCGCTGCCTCGACCGGCACGCTCTGGGCCGATTTCTACCAGACCTTCCTGAAGTCGGTGCTGTCGGGCTATGCGCTGGGCTGCGGCAGCGGGTTTCTCGTCGCCCTGCTGGTCGACCGGGTGCCTTTCCTGCAGCGCGGCCTGCTGCCGCTCGGCAACTTCGTCTCGGCCCTGCCGATTGTCGGCGTGGCGCCGATCATGGTCATGTGGTTCGGCTTCGACTGGCAGTCCAAGGCGGCGGTCGTGGTCATCATGACCTTCTTTCCCATGCTGGTGAACACCATCGCCGGGTTGCACGCGACCCAGGCCATGGAGCGCGACCTCATGCGCTCCTACGCGGCGAACTATTGGCAGACGCTTGTGCGGGTGCGCCTGCCCAACGCCCTGCCGTTCATCTTCAACGCGCTGAAGATCAACTCGACCCTGGCCCTCATCGGCGCCATCGTGGCCGAGTTCTTCGGCACGCCCATCGTCGGCATGGGCTTCCGAATCTCGACGGAGATCGGCCGCATGAACGTGGAGATGGTCTGGGCGACCATCGCCGTGGCCGCGGTCTCCGGCTCGCTGTTCTACGGCCTGCTGGCGCTTGCCGAGCGGGCCACCACCTTCTGGCATCCGTCCTACAGGCAGTAACGAAAAGAGGGGCGGAGCCCCGGACGGCAACAACGAAGCTTCACAAGAAGAGGAGAGGCGTGATGAGTAAATATATTTCGAAAGCGCTGGGCGCGGTGGCGGGCGCGGGGCTGCTGCTCGCCGCCGGCGGTGCAAGCGCCGCCGACGAGGTCACCATCCAGCTGAAGTGGGTGACCCAGGCCCAGTTCGCCGGCTACTACGTGGCCCAGGAGAAGGGCTTCTACGAGGAAGCCGGGCTCGACGTGACGATCAAGCCGGGCGGCCCCGACATCGCCCCGCCGCAGGTCATCGCCGGCGGCGGCGCCGACGTCATCATCGACTGGATGCCCTCGGCCCTGGCGTCGCGCGAGAAGGGCGTGCCGCTGGTCAACATCGCCCAGGTCTTCGAGAAGTCGGGCATGATGCTGACCTGCCGCAAGGACAGCGGCATCACCGCGCCGGAGGATTTCCCGGGCCACACCCTGGGCGTCTGGTTCTTCGGCAACGAGTATCCCTTCCTCTCGTGGATGGCCAAGCTCGACATCCCGACCGACGGCGGCGACAAGGGCGTGACGGTGCTGAAGCAGGGCTTCAACGTCGACCCGATCCTGCAGAAGCAGGCGGCCTGCGTCTCCACCATGACCTACAACGAGTACTGGCAGATCATCGACGCCGGCCTCACCGAAGACGACCTCATCGTCTACAAGTACGAGGACCAGGGCGTGGCGACGCTGGAGGACGGCCTCTACGTGCTGGAGGACAGCCTGAAGGATGCCGCCTTCGTCGACAAGATGGCGCGCTTCGTGAAGGCCTCGCTGAAGGGCTGGGACTACGCCCGTGCGAATCCCGACGAGGCGGCCGACATCGTGCTGGAGAACGACGCCACCGGCGCCCAGACCGAAAAGCACCAGAAGCGCATGATGGGCGAGATCGCCAAGCTGCTGGGCAGCGAGAAGCTGGGCTTCCTCGACCCGGCCGACTACCAGCGCACGGTCGACACCCTGCTGGCTAACGCCTCCACCCCGGTGATCACGAAGGAGCCGGAAGGCGCCTGGACCCACGAGGTCTGGGAAAAGGCCCAAGGAATGTAATCGTCGTACAGCGCAGGATGTAACGCCTGTGTAAGAGGTTCTGCGCGAACCTCATACAGCGCATCGAAATGAGGGGGAGTGCCACGGCGCTCCCCCTCTTGCGTTTTGCGCGCGACAGTCGAGCGGGTCTAGGCTCATCTC
>DAIQBR010000157.1:0-5266 GCA_036781105.1 Kiloniellaceae bacterium | reverse complement strand
ACCCGACACTGCCTGGCAGTGCCGGCCCGCAATCGCGGAGGGTCGTATGGTCAGGACCCTGCTTCTCGCGTGTTGCCTTGTGCTGCCGCTGCCCGCGGCGGCGGCGGACCCCTTCTATCCTTCTCCCGGCGGACACACCGCCTGGCTGGCAGAGCGACCGCAGCTCGCGTTCCAGGGCTGGGCACACTGGCGCGCCGACATGACGCTGCTGCGGCGCGTGAACCGCGAGGTCAACGCCGCCATGGACTACCGCGCCGAGCCGGACGACGTCTGGGGCGCCGGCAGCGACTGCGAGGACTTCGCCGTGCGCAAGCTGGAGGCCCTGCTGGCCGCCGGCGTGCCGCGCGGCGCGCTGCGACTGGCGATCGCCCGGCTGGACGGCCGCGGCCACGCGGTGCTGGTGGTGGGCGATACCTGGGTGCTGGACAACCGCCGTGACGACCCCTTCCGGCTGGACCGCTCGCTGCTGCGCCTGGAAGCCTGGGAGACCAAGGACGGCCGCTGGAGCCCGGCAGGCGGCTTCGCCAGCCTTGCGCAGCACCTGAGGTGGGCGGCGGAGCGGGAACGTGTCGAGACCGGTGAGTCTTCGGTTTCGACTACGGCCGTGCGCCCAGCATTGGGGGGTGGCAAAGATTGACCCTTGGGCAGTCGGGGGTCGTGCTCTCGCGTGTCGATATCTTCCCAAGACAACTGGTTGGAAGTGGTAGATGGCGCGCCGCATGAGGCGTGCCAAAGTTTAAGGGAGAGGGAAATGAAATCTTCGGACCTACTCTTGCCTGCGGCGCTCGTGCTCCTGCTGAGTGCCTGCACTTTACAGGCCGGCATTGAGCAATCGGGCTTGGACTACAACAAGGCTGCTGACAACATCGACAAGCAGCTGCTTCTGTTGAATATCGTCCGCGCCTATCGCGGCGAGAGCATGACCTTCACCGGCGTGACCGAGATGAACGGCAGCTTCTCGGTCAGGCTGTCCGCCTCTCCGGACGTACCCTTCGGAGGCGATGCGGATGCGTCTTTCGGCGTAGATCCGACGGCTTCCTACGAGACCAGTCCGTCAACGAAAGTAGTGCCTCTGGCAACGGCGGATTTTCAAAAAGGCATATCGACCGGGGTTACACCAGAAATCATGCGTCTGCTTTGGGAGAGAGGCTGGCCAAAGGAGCTCCTTCTTTATCTTCTTGTAGAGAAGGTGGTGATGAAGGTGCCGAGCCCAAAGTCCGGAGAGAATGCTACTAGTCAGATTACAGCGCTCACCACAGATTCTTGCTGGCAGTATGTCGAGCAGAGCACGCAAAAAGTGTTACACAAGGCAAAGGCGCTCTGGGAGAAAACGCGGGAAAGAGGCTTCGACTTCGTTTGCGAAATCTACAATGAGCCCGATGACAGCGATCAGTTCGAAGAGTTCCAGGAGTTCCTGGTGTGGGCCGACCTTGAAGTTTTCGAATATGATGGAAAGGAAGAGCCCGTCGGCCCTGTAGTGGGGTTGGAAGACCTTGCCACGCTAAAGACAGTTGCCGACGCGCACGATGGAGATCTTGAGGTCAAAGAAGAGGAAGGTACCGGGAAGTACTATCTCGCCAAGCCAGGCACCAAGATTGTGAGTTTTGTTAATTCAGAGAACTTCAAGCCGTATCTACGGAAAGGTGGCGAGCTGATAACTAGCGGTGCCTTTAGTCTGCAATTTCAGAATCTATCGGTTGAAGGAGCAGATGCAGCGCGTAAGTCGGACATTTCGACGACGGGTGATGGAAGAACGGCTAGTGGTGTCGATCCCGAGATAGAAATTGAAACCGTGATCCATTTGCGCTCGCCGCAAGCGATGATTTTCTATTTGGGTCAGATACTGCGGGCGGAGAATCCGAAGAAGGGCGAATCAAGGGAGCTGCTTGAGTATCAGCAGGTCTATTTTCGCAATCGAAGGACCGTGTTTCCCAATCCGGGCGGAATCTCCGACCCGATTGATTGTGATCCAAGGACATATTCCTTGGCGGAGCTAAGAAAGAAAGAGGTAAGTGGAGACGAAGCGGCGAAGAGGCGCCTTGAAGAGCTTCGCAAGTTCGGCTGCGTAGCGGCTTTGTTTGTGGGATGGATTGGGGAAGGAGATGCTGAGGTCGCCGTCACTTGGCGGGGAAAGCGCTACTTCGTCCCGGCCGACGAAGAAGCGAGTGATTCCTATTTCCATACGGCCGGCCGCAGTCTGATGGCGATGGCCTTGGTCAAAGCGCTGTTCAACATGAACACTTCGCGTCAGGATTTGCCGACGACACAGACTGTGATCACAGTGGGCGCAGGGTCTTAAGTGGTGCAATGCTAGGTGAAGTGGAATGAACCCTCGTCCTTCGAGGCAGCGCTGAGCGCCGCCTCAGGACGAGGGTGCTGCATTCAGCTCGCCTTCTGCAGCGTCACCCCCGCGTGTTCCATGAGCATGGTCTTGTTCAGGAGCTTCACGCAGGCGTAGACCGCTTCGATGGCGGGCGAGGGGGCGCCGACGAGCTGGCCCATCTCCAGGATGGCGCCGATCAGGGCTTCGGTCTCCAGCGAGCGGCCGGCCTCGACGTCCTGCAGCATGGAGGTCTTGTGCTTGCCGACCGACTGGGCGCCGTCGATGCGCTTTTCGATGGTGTGGCGGAAGGTGACGCCCAGCTTCTCGCCGATCACCTGGGCCTCGGCCATCATGGTGGCGGCCAGCTGGCGGGTCTCCTTGAAGGTGCAGATGTCTTCCAGCGTGGCGTGGGTCAGCGCCGAGATGGGGTTGAAGGAGAGGTTGCCCCAGGCCTTCAGCCAGATCTCCGAGCGGATGTCGTCCAGCACCCGCGAGCGGAAGCCGGCTTCGACGAAGAGGTCGTGCAGCTGCTGCACCCTTGCGCTTTCGGAGCCGTCGAGCTCGCCGACCGGGAAGCGGTCGCCCTCGACATGCTTGATCACGCCCGGCTCGGTCACCCCGGCGGCGGGATAGACCACGCAGCCGACGATGCGCTCGGCGGGGATGTGTTTGGTGAGAATGCCGGAGGGGTCGAGGCTCTTCAGCCGCGCGCCCTCGTGGGGGCCTTTCAGGTTATGGAAGTACCACCAGGGCATGCCGTTCTGCACGGTGACGATCATGGTGTCCTTGCCGAGCAGCTTTTCCACGTCGCGCGCCACCTGGTCGAGGAAGTGCGCCTTCACCGCCAGCACGACGAGGTCCTGCGGCCCGGCCTCGGCGGCGTTGCCCACGGCCTTCATTTTGGCGACGTGCTCGCTGCCGTCTTCCCAGATCAATTTCAGGCCGTTCTTCTGGATCGCCGCCAGGTGCGCGCCCTGGTCGATGACCGTCACGTCGTTGCCGGCGAGGGAGAGCTTGGCGGCCATCAGGCCGCCGATGGCGCCGGCGCCTACCACACAGATTTTCATGGCTGCAATCCTCTTTGTCTGGGGGCTCACTCGTTCACGTAGGTGTTGTGGAGTTCGCCGATGCCGTCGATGGCGATGGTCACCTCGTTGCTCGGCTGCTTCATCGAGCCGACGCCGAGGGAGGTGCCGCAGGCGATGACGTCGCCGGGCAGCAGCGTCATGTCGTGCGACAGCAGGCTGACCAGCCGGTGCGGCGGGAAGATCATGTCCGCCACCGGGTAGTTCTGCCGCTCGTCGCCGTTCAGGACGGTGCGGATGGAGAGGGTCATCGGATCGATGTCGGTCTCGATGAAGGGGCCGAAGGCGCCGAAGCCGTCATAGCTCTTGGCGCGGGCCCACTGGGCGAAGGTCGGGTCCTTCTGGATGATCTTCGCCGCCGTCACGTCGTTCACGCAGGTGTAGCCGAAGATGTGGCCGGCGGCCTGGTCCTCGGTGATCTCGCGGCAGGTCTTGCCGATGACGATGCCCAGCTCGCCCTCGTAGACCACCGGGCCGTCGTAGGTTTTCGGCCGCCGGATGGTGGTTTCCGGGTCGGTGAAGGCCGAGGGCGCCTTCAGGAACCACAGCGGCTCCGGCGGCTCGGCGACTTCCAGCTTGGCCGCCAGGGCGTGGAAGTTGTTCCACAGGCAGACCATCTTGCTGGGATCGCAAGGCGTCGCCAGCTCGACCTCGGCGAGCTTCACGGTCTGGCCCGTGGGGGCCGCGCCGTCGAAGAGATCACCGGAATAGACTTTGATGGTATCACCGTCGAGCTGGCCATAACCCACGTGGCCACCCCGCCGGAATCGGGCCCAGCGCATACTTTCCTCCCTCTGCGTTTTTTCTTTTCAGCTTAGCACCGAAGTTGCCGACTGCCGACAATTGAAGCGGCCCGAAAAGCAGACCGGTCGGTCACGATTGTGCCGATTGACCCCGTCCTTCGAGACAGCCGCCCCAGAAAATCTGGGTCGGCTTCCTCAGGATGAGGTCAATGAAAGAAAGAGCCTCATCCTGAGGAGCCCCGAAGGGGCGTCTCGAAGGACGAGGCGGGCCGCAGGCGCCTTCACAGCGACGCGTCCAGCGCCTTCATCAGCTTCTCGATCTCCTCCGGCGCGGTGTAGTGCACGAAGGAGACGCGCAGCACGCCGGCTTCCGGGTCGCAGCCCAGGGCCTTGACCACGCGGTAGCCGTAGAAGTGGCTGGCGCCGGCGGCGATGCCGCGTTCGGTGAGGCCGGCCAGGACGTCGTTCGGGGACTTGTTCTTCGGCTGGATCGCGACCGTCGGCGCGCGCTCCTCCGGGTCGGTCGGACCCAGCACGCGGATGTCGTTGCGCTGCCTCAAGTAGTCGAGCAGCGGCGCCAGTAGAACCTTTTCCTGTCCGCGCAGGAGGTCGTGGACACGGCGCCCGCGCTCGGCGGCTTTGGTCAGCTTCGTGCCTTCGCCGCCGAAGTGATGCGCATGCAGGGCGTCGAAGTAGTCGGCGATGCCGGCGGAGGCGGCGATCTGCGCGTGGTCGGGGCCGGCCGGGGTCAGCTTCTTCGTGAGCGCGCCGGCGTTGAAATGATGTGCCTGGTTGGGCAGCATCCGCGCCACCTCTTGGCGAATGACCATGATGCCCTGGTGCGGCCCGTAGGTCTTGTAAAGCGAGAAGAGGTAGATGTCGGCGCCCAGCGCCTTGACGTCGGGCAGGCCGTGCGGCGCGTAGGAGACGCCGTCGACGCAGGTCACGGCGCCGGCGGCATGCGCCTTCTTGCAGATCTCCGCCACCGGGTTCACGGCGCCGACCACGTTCGAGCAATGCGGGAAACACACCAGCCGCACCCGCTCGTCCAGCAGCGCATCGAGATCGGCGGGGTCGAGCAGCCCGGTGCCGGGGTCGATCTTCCACTCGCGGAT
>DAIQBR010000156.1:4996-8056 GCA_036781105.1 Kiloniellaceae bacterium | reverse complement strand
CCTGGACACGGACCGCGTCGAGGTCGCCGGCATAGACCTTGCGGCTGATTTCGATGCCGGTGGCGCGGGTGAAGGGGCGGTAGACCGCCTCGTCCTGGCTGCGCGAGTAGACCCCGCCCCAGGAGGCCACAGTCAGCGGCCCGCTGGTCCCGGCCGGCCGTGCCGGCGCCCCGTCGGCCGGCGCGGCGGGCGCCGCGGGGTCGCCCGGCGCTGCGTCGGCGCCGCTTTCCAGCGGTGTCTCGGTGTCTCCCGTCTCGGGCGCGGGCGGGGTGGCGGCCGGGGCCGCGGGTTGCGCCGCGGGCGCGGCCTCAGGGCCGGCGTCGGTCACCGGGACCTCGGGGTCGGCCGGCGCTGGCGCCGGGGTCGCGTCCAGCGGTGGGTTCTGGGGCTGGTCCTGGGGGGCGTCCTGTGCCGCTGCGGCGCCTGCGGCGAGGGTCAGGCCAAGCCATAGGGCGGTCGCGGCACCAATGGCGAAGGGCGCGCTGCGGCGCTCGGTCGGCTCGGTCATGGACTGGCTCTCTCCCCGGGCGGGATTCCCGCCCGCCGAATCTGCTGCGCGCCTAGCATTGCCCGTGACGCTGCACGGGGCAATGCCCGCGGGCCCGGCGGCACTGTAACTTTTGTGGGATGGCGCGTCTTGCGCCAAGCTGTCGCTAAGCGGCGCGGCGCAGGTTCATGGCCTGCCAGATCTCGCCCAGCGCGGCGATCAGGCGGTCCATCTCGGCATCGCTGTGCAGCGGCGTCGGGGTCAGCCGCAGCCGCTCGGTGCCGCGCGGCACGGTGGGGTAGTTGATCGGCTGCACGTAGATGCCGTACTGCTCCATCAGGCGGTCGGTGACGGCACGGCAGGCCACCGGGTCGCCGACCAGGATCGGCACGATATGGCTCTGCGAGGGCATCACCGGCAGGCCGGCCTCGGTAAGGCGGCGCTTCAGAGTGGCGGCGCGCTCCTGGTGGGCGTTGCGCTCGGCCTGGCTGGCGCGCAGATGGGCGACGCTGGCCAGCGCCCCGGCGGCCACCGCCGGCGGCAGCGAGGTGGTGAAGATGAAGCCGGAGGCGAAGCTGCGCACGAAGTCGCAGAGCGTCGCCGAGGCGGCGATGTAACCGCCCATCACCCCGTAGGCCTTGCCGAGGGTGCCCTCGATCACCGTCAGGCGGTCCATCAGGCCCTCGCGCTCGGCGATGCCGCCGCCGCGCGGGCCGTACAGGCCGACGGCGTGGACCTCGTCGAGATAGGTCATGGCGCCGTGCCGTTCCGCGACGTCGCAGAGCTCCGCGATGGGCGCGATATCGCCATCCATGGAATAGACCGATTCGAAGGCGACCAGCTTGGCCGACGCCGGGTCCGCGTCGGCGAGCAGACGGTCGAGGTGCGCCGGGTCGTTGTGGCGGAAGATGCGCTTTTGGGCGCGCGAATAGCGGATGCCCTCAATCATCGAGGCGTGGTTGAGGGCGTCGGAGAACACCGTGCAGTTGGGCAGCCGCGCCGCCAGGGTGCCCAGGGCCGCCCAGTTGGAGACGTAGCCCGAGGTGAACAGCAGGGCCGCTTCCTTGCCGTGCAGGGCGGCCAGCTCACGCTCCAGCAGCACGTGATAGTGGTTGGTGCCGGAAATATTGCGCGTGCCGCCGGCGCCGGCGCCGCAGCGCTCGATGGCCTCGTGCATGGCGGCCAGTACCTTGGGATGCTGGCCCATACCCAGGTAGTCGTTGGAGCACCACACGGTCACGGCCTCCGGCCCGTTCGGGCCGTGGCGCCGGGCGTGCGGGAAATCGCCCGCCTGGCGCTCCAGGTCGGCGAACACGCGATAGCGCCCCTCGGCCTTGAGGCCAGCCATTTCCTCGGCAAAGAAGCGCTCGAAATCCATGCCTCTGCGTGTTCCCGTGTGGCGGGCCGGCGGCCCAATACTCCCATCTTCGCGGGCCCGGAGGGCCGCGATGGCCGCATAGTAGCAAATCCTGTCGGCGGGTCCGCCGGAAATTGCCCCGGCGCCTGCCCATTTCCTGCGTCAAATGAACACAGAGCCGCCGGTCCGGCCATGACTTTGATCAATTCCGGGGTCGGATCGGCCGTACGGTGGTGCTCGGGGCCAGGCGACCCCTCAGGCGGCCCCTCAGGCTACTTGGGCGAGGCCCTCTTCGGAGACCCAGGCGGCCGTCTCGTCGAGCGCTTTCCCGAAGCCGGCCAGCACCTCGTCGATCTCCGCCTCGGAGATGATCATCGGCGGGCAGCAGGCGATGGTATCGACCAGGTTGCGGAAGATCACGCCGTGGGCCTGGGCGCGGGCGGCGAAGAAGGCGCCGACCTTGCCGGCCGGATCGAAGGGCGCCTTGCTCGCCTTGTCGGCGACCAGCTCGACGGCGGCGATCAGGCCCAGGCCGCGCACCTCGCCGACCAGCGGGTGCTTGGCGAAGCGGCGCAGGCCGTCCTGCAGGCGCGGTGCCACCGCGCGCACGTGCTCGACGATCTTGCGCTCCTCGTAGATCTTCAGCGTCTCCAGGGCGACCGCGGCCGAGACCGGATGGGCGCTGTAGGTGTAGCCGTGGCCGAAGGTGCCGCGCTTGGCGGAGTTGTCGGCGATGGCCTGGTAGATCTCGTCGCTGACCAGCACGGCGGAAATCGGCATGTAGGCGCTGCTCAGCTGCTTGGCGACGGTCATCATGTCCGGCTTGATGCCGAAGGTCTCGCAGCCGAACATATTGCCGGTGCGCCCGAAGCCGGTGATCACCTCGTCGGCGATCAGCAGCACGTCGTACTTCTTCAGCACGGCCTGTACCTTGGCCCAATAGCCCTTCGGCGGCACGATGACGCCGCCGGCGCCCTGCACCGGCTCGCCGATGAAAGCGGCCACGGTCTCCGGGCCTTCTTTCAGGATCATTTCCTCCAGTTGGCCCGCCATGCGCTCGGCGAAGGCCTCCTCGCTCTCGCCCTTCTCGGCAAAGCGGTAGTAGTGCGGATAGCCGGTGTGGAGGATGTTGGCGATCGGCACGTCGAAGTCATCCTGCGCGTAGGGCATGCCGGTCAGGCTGGCGGCGGCAATGGTGACGCCGTGGTAGCCCTTG
>DAIQBR010000156.1:0-4946 GCA_036781105.1 Kiloniellaceae bacterium | reverse complement strand
CGGAGCCGGAGTTGGCGAAGAACACCTTGGTCAGCTGCGGCGGGGTGATCTGGACCAGCTTTTCCGCAAGATCGACCACCGGCGTCGCCGTCTTCTGGGCGAAGGAGTGGTAGAACGGCAGCTTCGACATCTGCTTCATGGCCGCGTCGACCAGGCGCTTCTCGCTGAAGCCGAGCCCGGCACACCACAGGCCGGCCAGGGCCTCGAGGTAGCGGTTGCCCTCGTCGTCGATCACGTAGACCCCTTCGCCGCGGTCGATGATGAGGGAGCCTTCGTCCTCGTTCTTGCGGGCGTTGGTGTAGGGATGAATGTGATAGGCGATATCACGGCTGGCCGCCGAATTTGGCCGGACGCTCATGGGTGTTCTCCTAGACGGTCCTCGCCCGCCGCAATCTGCGGGGGCTGCAAGGCGCTCGCGGGCGTGGCGGGCGCGACTCCGCGGGCAGACTACTCCCCGCTCTCGGCCGGGCCAAGCACCAGACCACGCATGGGCGCCCTGTGGGCGGTGCATGGGCGAAAGCCGCGATTTCCGGGGCGTTGCCTGCACCTCGCCGGCCTTCGTAGGCTGCGCCCGGCATGGTAAAGGGTAGGTTAAAGCGACATCAACGCGACAGGGCGGAGGAGACTCTATGACCAGGATCTGCATGGCCGGGGTGACCGGCTGGACCGGCCGGGCGATCGCCGCAGGCATCCTCGATGCCGACGACCTCACCTTGACCGGCGCCCTGGCGCGCAAGTCGGCGGGCCTCGATGTCGGCGATGCGCTCGGCCGCCCGGCCACCGGGGTGACCATCACCGCTGACGTCGGCGAGGCGCTCGAAGGCGCCGAGGTGCTGATCGACTACACCCATCCGGACGCGGTGAAGGAACACAGCCGCGCGGCGATCCATCGCGGCATCTCGGTGGTGATCGGCACCTCGGGGCTCACCGCCGCGGACTATGCTGCGCTCGACGAGGAAGCACGGGCCGCCGGGGTCGGTATTCTGGCCGCCGGCAATTTTTCTCTGACCGCCGCCCTGGTGCAGCATTTTGCGCTCATCGCCGCACAGCACATCGGGAGTTTCGAGGTGATCGACTACGCCAAGGCGGCCAAGCCGGATGCGCCCAGCGGCACCGCGCGGGAGATGGCCGAGCGCCTCGGCGATGTAAGGCAGCCGGAACTCGGCCATCCGCTGGACCAGGTGGGCGGCACGCCGGAGACCCGCGGCGGCACCGTGAACGGCGTGCAGGTCCACGCCCTGCGCCTGCCCAGCTACACCGCCTCGGTGGAAGCGATCTTCGCCATTCCCGGTGCGCGCATGACCCTGCGCCACGATGCGGGGGAGACGGCGGCGCCCTACGTCGCCGGGACCCTGGCGGCGGCGCGCAAGGTGCGCGGGGTGAAGGGTCTGGTGCGCGGGCTGGATCGGCTGCTGTTCGCGGCGTGAGCCGCCGCCCGCTCCGACCGGCGGCGCGGCTCTATCTTTGTCCGGCCTGCAAAGCGGAATCCCAGCCGTCGCGCTTGTCGAACTTTGCCTTGTACATGGAAACGTCGGCGGCACGGACCAGCGCCTCGAAGCTGTCGGCCTGCTCGGGGAAGGTCGCAATGCCGATGCTGACACCGATGAATGCCGTCTCACCGTGGATTTTGATCGGGTCGCTGAGCGCCAACTTGATGCGGGCGGCCAGGCGCTCGGCGCCCGCGGCGGTAACGCCGGTTTCCATGATCAGGCCGAATTCGTCGCCGCCGAGCCGGGCCAGCGTGTCGGCGTCGCGTGCGGTCTGCGCCAGTCGCTTGGCCACTTCGCGGAGCACGGCGTCGCCGGCCTGGTGGCCCAGGGTGTCGTTGACCTCCTTGAAGCGGTCCAGGTCCATGTAGAGCAGGCAGATGCAATCGTTTTGGCGTCGTGCACGGGTGAGGGCGTGTTCCAGGCGCATGTTGAAGAAGTTTCGGTTGCCGATGCCGGTAATGTCATCGATCAGAGCCATCTCCTCGAGGCGCTTGCTCTCGCTTGCCGCCGCCTTCTCAGCCTCGGCCGTCTCGACCGCGTGGAGAATGGCTTCCTCGAGTTGCTGGGGCGAATACTCGCCCTTGACCAGGTAGTCCTGCACGCCCAGTCGCATGGCCTGCACCACCAGGCGCTCATTGCCGCTGCCGGTCATCATCACGGTGGCATGGCCCTTGTCGATTCCGTCGCCGCGCAATCTGACCAGAAAGTCGATCCCGTTCATCTCCGGAAGACGGTAGTCGAGCAGGATGCAGTCGACCTCCGTCATGCGCAGAAGTTTCAGGCATTCCTCTGCCGAGTTGATCTCGTGCGTGATGATCTCCAGCGATGTCCGGGCGAGCTGCCGCTTGACAGCCATGCGGTCGACGGCGTCGTCGTCCACGATGAGAATTCTCAGCGGGCCGGTCATGGGAAAACCACCACTTCACGGAAGGCGCGCAGCATTTCGGCGATCCCGGTCAGGCCGCCCCGGTCGGCGGATTTCACAAGGTACCCGGCGACATTGTGCGCATAGGCACGCTCTCGGTCCTTCTCGGCCTCGGAGGTCGTGAGCACGAAGACGATGGCATTGCGCAGGTGTGCATCCGAGGTGTCCTGCCGGAGGGCCTGCAGCACCTCGATTCCGTCCATCTGCGGCAGATTGATGTCGAGCAGATGTCGCTTCTGCCCTTCAGGATATCGAGAGCCTGCTGGCCATCCGATGCTTCGACGATGTGCACGGGGATTTCCAGCTTGCCGAAGGCCCGCCTGACGGCTTTGCGGTCTATCTCATCGTCCTCCACCAGAAGAACGTTGAGTGTTCCGATGGCGTGCAGATCTGCCCCTTTCATCGCTAGCTCGCGGCCCTGTCCGGGCCATCCTCCGCTTCTGCCTTGGGCCAGTTGAAGCGAAACTGGACGCCGCGTCCGCCGTCGCGGTCCTCGGCCTGGATGCGGCTGCCCACGCGCTCCACCAGCTTGCGGATGATGGCCAGCCCCATGCCGCTGCCCTCGACCTCGTCGCGGGGGCGCAGGGTCTGAAACATCTGGAAGGCACGGTCGCGCTGCGACTGCGGAATGCCGGGGCCGTCATCGCCGACGATGAACTCGTAGGCCGACGGTGTCTCGTTCACCGTCACATAGACCTTGCCGCGGTCCTGGTCGTGGTGCTTGATCGAATTGGAGAACAGGTTGGTGAGCACCTGTTCCAGAGCCGAAACCTGAATTTCCGCGGTCTCCGACTGCAGATTCAGGTCGATTTCCAGAGCGAAGCGGTTTTCCGTGTTGAGCAGCTTCCACGTCGCCGCGATCATCTCTCCGAGTTTCACCGTTTCCACCGGCGACTCGATCCGGCGCGCACGTGAATAGTTCAGCAGGTCGTTCAGCAGCGCCTCGAGGCGCCGTATGCGCCCGCGCAGCAGTTCCATGTTCGCTTTGGACTCGCCGGCAAGGTTCTCTCCCAGGTCCTCTTCGATCCAGGCGGCGAGGTTGTCGATACCGCGCAGAGGCGCCTTCAGGTCATGCGAGGCGACATAGGCGAACTGCTCGAGATCCTCGTTGGAGCGGGCCAAGGCCTGGGAGTGCCGGTTGAGGGCCAGTGTCATCTCTTCCGCCAGGCGCTGGGCACGCTGGCGGGTGCGGGAGAACGACCAGGCCACGCCGAAAGAAAGCAGGCTGGCCACGATGCCGCCGAAGAGCACGATGTATGATTTCTGCGGATCGAGCACCCGCTCGAATTCGGGCAGGCTGGAAAGACGCAGCGTCCAGGGACGCTGGCCGATGACCATCTGGAAGGTGCTGACGAAGCGCGGATTCAGGACTTCGGGTGCTTTGCGCTGGCTGTCGTACATCAGCGTTTCGGCCGACAGGGTGGTGCCGTCGAAAATCTCCAGCTGCACATTGGGCAGGCCTGGCCCCAGGATTCCCTCCATCAGGTTGCGCATCCTGAAGGGGCTGTAGACGAAGCCGAGGCTGGAGCTGCGCCGCTCGCCGACACTGGCCGGCGTGTCATTTGTGCCGTAGTGGGGCAGGTACATGAGGAAGCCGGCCTGGACGTCGGCGCTGATCTCCTGCACCAGCGTAACCTTGCCGGAAATGGCCACTTCCCCGCTGTCGCGTGCCAGTTCCATCGCGGCGCGCCGGGTTTCCTGGGAAAACATGTCGTAGCCGAAAGCCTGGCGATTGCGCTCGTCGAAGGGCTCCAGAAAGATGATCGACGAGTAGATGTCGCGGGCGCCTTCGGGCCGGATCGAAAATTCCGGAAAGCCCTCCTGGCGAACCGCCGCCTCGTAGGCGGCGCGCGCGGCCGGGGTTACCCACTCGGAATAACCCATGCCCTGGATGCCCGGGTAGATGTCGTTGATATTGAGGGTTTCGACGTAGAGCCGCCAATCGGCGCGCGTAACTTCGCGGGAAGCGTTGAAAAGCGCCAGTCCGCCGCGCAGCGCCTGAGTGTAGGCCGCCATGCGCTGGTCGATGGCTGCCACGATCTCGGCCTTGCGGAAGGCGAAGCGTTCCAGGGCGGCTCTCTCGCTGTCGGTTTTCACCAGGGTGAAAGCCGCGGCGGTAAAGGTCAGCAGCAACCCCAGCATCGCCCACGGCAGCGCGCCGCCGAGCCGCTTCTTTGCGAAACCGAGGGGGGTCGAAACGCCTGATGGCGCGGCGCTGCCGATCCCGTTCGGCTGCTCGCCCCCCATGGCAAGGTCCGGGTTGCTCATGTCTATAACCGGTGTGATTAATCTATTTGACTGTAAATCGAGGCTAAATCGTTCGACTTTACAAAGAGTGAACGGTAGAGCCCCGCCGGGGAAATGCCCGCGCAAAGGAATTTACACCTATAGACTGAGGGAAATCGAGGGGCAGTCGGGGGCCGGGTTCAGCAGCCGGGAGAGCCCGCGTCAGGACGCCTTGCGCGCCGCCGCCGAGGCTGCCGCTTCCTCGACGCCGATGAAGCCGCCGGACTGGCGCTCCCAAAGCTTGG
>DAIQBR010000155.1:1344-8096 GCA_036781105.1 Kiloniellaceae bacterium | reverse complement strand
GCCGCTGGAGCTCTACCGCAGCCCGGCCAATGTTTTCGTCGCCGGCTTCATCGGCTCGCCCAAGATGAACCTCATCAACGGGGCGGCGGCCGCGAAGTACGACGCCAGGACTATCGGCGTGCGCCCGGAGCACATCGAGCTGTCGACGGAGCGCGGCGAGTGGCCCGGCGTGGTGAGCGTCGCCGAGCACCTCGGCTCCGACACCTTCTGCCACATCCAGGTCGAGAACATGGGCCAGCTCACCGCGCGGGTCGGCGGCGAGCTTGGTATCCGCCACGGCGACCGCGTCTGGCTGACGCCGCCGGCCGACCGCATCCACCGCTTCGACGGCGAGGGCAACGCCATCCGATGAACCCTGCGGGAAACCGACTGCAGGGCAGGACGGCCCTGGTCACCGGCGCGGCGCGCGGCATCGGCCTGGAGTTTGCCAAGGCCTATGCCGGCGAGGGCGCCACGGTGGCGCTGGGCGACATCGACCTGCCGCGCGCCGAAGCGGCCGCCGCGGATATCGGGCCGCAGGCTTTCGCCGTCGCCCTCGACGTGACCGACGCGGATTCGATCCGGTCAGCGGTTCAGGCGATCGAGGAGCTTTGCGGCGGCCTCGATATCCTGGTCAATAACGCCGCGCTCTTCGATCTTGCACCCCTCGTCGAGATCACGCGCGAGAGCTACGACCGCGTCTTCTCGGTGAACGTCGCCGGCGTGCTCTTCACGACGCAGGCCGTCGCGCGCTCCATGATCCGCCGCGGCAAGGGCGGCAAGATCATCAACATGGCGAGCCAGGCGGGGCGCCGTGGCGAGGCGCTGGTGGCGGTCTACTGCGCCTCCAAGGCGGCGGTGATCAGCCTCACCCAGTCGGCGGCCCTCAATCTCATCGAACACCGCATCAACGTGAATGCCATCGCGCCCGGCGTGGTGGAGGGGGAGCACTGGGAGGGCGTCGATGCCCTCTTCGCGAAATACGAAGGGCGCCCCCGCGGGGAGAAGAAGCGCCTGGTCGGGGAAGCCGTGCCCTATGGCCGGATGGGGCGCGCCGAGGATCTGACCGGCATGGCGGTCTTCCTGGCGAGCGCCGAGAGCGACTACATCGTCGGCCAAACCTACAACGTGGACGGCGGCAACTGGTTGAGCTGAAAGGCCTGGTGAAATGTATCTCGAAAAACTGAAGCTGGACGGGCGCGTCGCCGTGGTGACCGGCGGCGGGCAGGGCATCGGCGCCGCCTGCGCACAGGCGCTGGGCGAGGCGGGTGCCAAGGTGGTCATCGCCGAACTGGTCGCGGACCGCGCCAGGAGCAGCGCCGAGGTTCTGGCAAAGCAGGGCCTCGACGTCGAGGGCGTCGAGCTGGACGTCACCAAGTCCGCGGCGGTCGACGCCGTGGCGGCCGAGGTGGAGAAGAAGCACGGCCGCATAGATATCCTGGTGAACAACGCCGGCGTGGCCAAGAGCGACGTGCGCGCCGAGGACACCTCGGACGAGCACTGGCGCTTCCATATGGAGGTGAACGTCGACGGCCTGTTCTGGTGCTGCCGTGCCTTCGGCCGCCAGATGCTGGCGCGCGGCAGCGGCTCCATCGTGAACATCGGCTCGATGTCCGGCTTCATCGTGAACAAGCCGCAGCCTCAGTCCTTCTACAATGCCTCCAAGGCGGCGGTGCACCACCTGACCCGCTCCCTGGCGGCGGAGTGGGGCGCCCGCGGTGTGCGCGTGAACGCCGTGGCGCCGACCTATGTCGAGACGCCGCTGACCTCCTTCGGCATCAAGGAGAATCCGGAAATGTACAAGGTCTGGCTCGACATGACGCCCATGGGCCGCGTCGGCCAGCCCGAGGAGATCGCCTCCGTCGTGCATTTTCTGGCCTCCGATGCCGCCAGCCTGGTGACCGGTGCGGTGGTCGTCGCCGACGGCGGCTACACCTGCTGGTAGCCGCGGGTACGGCTGGCAGGATGACGGCTTCTCCCATCGGTCTGATCTTCGACTGCGACGGCGTGCTGGTCGACAGCGAGCCGCTGGCCATGCGCGTGCTGCTGCAGATGCTCTCCGATGCCGGTACGGTCATGTTGCCGGAGGAGGCCTACGAGGCCTTCCTCGGCAAGAGTCTCGCCTCGGTTTGCGACATCCTGCGCGACGAGCGGGGTGTCGATCTCGGCGCCGATGCGCTGGAGCGCATGCGGCGGGACCTTAATGCGGTGATCCGCCGCGACCTGCGGCCGGTCCCCGGCATCGCCACGACGCTCAGGGACCTCGCTCGGCCGGTCTGCGTGGCCTCCTCCAGCCAGCTCGAGCGCGTCCGCCTCTCGCTGCAGGTTACCGGCCTGGCGGACTACTTCGGCGACCACCTCTTCAGCGCCACGATGGTGCAGCGCGGCAAGCCCGCGCCGGACCTCTTCCTGCTCGCCGCCGAGCGGATGCGCGTTGCGCCCGCCCACTGTATGGTGGTGGAGGACAGCCCGGCGGGGGTCGCCGCCGCGCACGGGGCCGGCATGCGGGTTGCCGCCTTCACCGGCGGCAGCCATGCGCGTCTTGCCTCGCATCGGCGCCGGCTGGCGGCGCTGGAACCGCACGCCGTGTTTGACGACATGGGCGGGCTGCCCGGACTTCTGCGGGACTTGGAGAGGGGCCGCAAGGTATCCTGATGGGCGATCTGGTGGTGGGGGTGGATGTCGGCACGGGCTCGGCGCGCGCCGGTGTGCTGGGCCGGGACGGCCGGCTGCTCGGACGCGGCGAGGAGCCCATCGCGCTCAATCAGCCGCAGACCAATCACAGCGAGCACGATTCCGAGCAGATCTGGGCCGCCGTCGGCGTTGCGGTGCGCGCCGCCCTGGCCGCCGCCGGCGCCAAGGCCTCCGACATTGCCGGCATCTCCTTCGACGCCACCTGCTCGCTGGTGGTGCGCGGCCGCGACGGCGCGCAGGTCAGCGTCTCGACCGGCGGCGAGGCGCGTTGGGACACCATTGTCTGGCTCGACCACCGCGCCCTCGCCGAGGCGGAGGAATGCACCGATACCGGCCACCGGGTGCTCGACTACATCGGCGGCGTGATGTCGCCGGAAATGGAAACGCCGAAGCTCATGTGGCTGAAGCGCAACCTGCCGCAGTGCTGGGCGGCGGCCGGGCAGTTTTTCGATCTCGCTGATTTTCTCTCCTGGAAGGCCAGCGGCAGTACGGCGCGCTCGCAGTGCACGCTGACCTGCAAGTGGACCTACCTCGGCCACGAGAACCCGGGCTGGCAGCAGGATTTCTTTGAGACCGTCGGCATCCCCGACATGTTGGAGCGCGGCAGCTTGCCCGCGGCGGCCAGTCCCGTCGGTGCCGACCTCGGCCCGCTGACCCAAGCGGCGGCGGCGAGCCTCGGCCTCACCACCGCCTGCCGGGTCGGCGCCGGGCTGATCGACGCCCACGCCGGTGCGCTGGGTGTGCTCGGCGCCCATGCCGCCGACCGCGGCGCCATCGCCCGCCACCTCGCGCTCATCGCCGGCACCTCCAGCTGCGTCATGGCGCTTTCGCCGGAGCCGCGCCCGACCCAGGGGGTCTGGGGACCCTACTACGGGGCCCTGCTGCCGGACTGCTGGCTGAACGAGGGCGGCCAGTCGGCCACCGGCGCGCTGCTCGACCACATCATCCGCTGGCACGGCGCCGGCGGCACGCCCGACGGCGCGATGCACCGCCGCATCGCCGAGCGCGTCATGGAACTGCGTGCGAAGGAAGGCCTCGATCTCGCCGGCCGCCTCCATGTGCTGCCGGATTTCCATGGCAACCGCTCGCCCCTGGCCGACCCCCAGGCGGTGGGGGTGATCAGCGGCCTGACGCTGGATTCCTCCTTCGACAGTCTCTGCCGGCTCTATTGGCGCACGGCCGTCGGCATTGCTCTCGGCGTGCGCCACATCCTCGAGGCGCTGAACGCGCGCGGCTACGGCATCGACACCCTGCACGTGACCGGCGGCCACCTGAAGAACCCGCTGCTCATGGAGCTCTATGCCGACGCCGCCGGCTGCACGGTGATCGAGCCGGCTGCCGAGGATGCCGTGCTGCTGGGCAGCGCCATGGTGGCGGCCACCGCCGCCGGCTTCTATCCCAGCCTCGTCGCCGCGGCCGGCGGCATGCAGCAGGGCGGCCGCGAACGCCGGCCCAACCCGGCGGCCCGCGCCCGCTTCGACCGCGACTACGCGGTGTTCCTCAAGATGCATGAACAGCGCCAGGCACTCGGCGAGGCCGGTGACGCCTAGGCTTCGCAGGGCGGTACTGCGTGCAATCCATTTGCCTTGATTTTAGGCGAGGGAACGGCATTGCATAATTTATAGACAAACGAATTGCATCGTTCTCTTACGAACGTTCGTGTTTGTTGTTTGCGGTCCCGCCAAGCTTTCCCTCGTTTTTCCGACCTGTCCAACGCCGCGCCGCTCTGGCACGGCGCTTGCTGATACCGCTGTTGCAGGGCGTCTAGGGTTCCGGCCGTCGATCACGACGGTGTCTGGTCCGAGAGATGCACTCCGGGGCGCAAATTCGCCGCGGACACACGGCGGGCCAAAATCCCGGGAGATCACTGCAAGAGGTCTGAGGCCCGCTTCAGGAGTCCCTCTTCAGGTGTTTCTGGGTCCGGCTCAAGGCCTCCGGTCGATAAGAACGAGATCGAACAGGAGGTTTGGGATGCTGCGTTACGTTTCGAAGAATGGAGTCACCAGGGGGCTTGCCGCCGCCCTGGTTGCCATGTCGGCGCTGGTCGCGCAGCCAGCACTGGCGGAGAAGAAGGAAAGCTTCCGCGTCGCCTGGTCCATCTATGTTGGCTGGATGCCCTGGGCCTACGCCGCCGAACAGGGCATCGTCGACAAGTGGGCGAAGAAGTACGGCATCGAGATCGAGGTCGTGCAGATCAACGACTACATCGAGTCGATCAATCAGTTCTCCGCCGGTGCCTTCGATGGCTGCGTCATGACCAACATGGATGCGCTGTCCATTCCGGCCGGCGGCGGCCTCGATTCCACCGCCCTCATCATCGGCGACTTCTCCAACGGCAACGACGGCCTGGTGGTGAAGGGCGATCTCGGCATCGCCGATCTCGCGGGCAAGGACGTGAACCTGGTCGAGCTTTCGGTCTCCCACTACCTGCTGGCGCGCGCCCTCGACAAGGGCGGCATCGCCGAGCGCGACCTGACGGTGGTGAACACCTCCGACGCCGACATGGTGGCCGCCTTCAAGACCGACGATGTCGAGGCGGTGGTGACCTGGAACCCGCTGCTCAGCGAGATCGCCGCCGAACCGGGTGCCAAGGTGCTCTACACCTCGGCGGACATTCCCGGCGAGATCATCGACATGATGGTGGTGAACACCGAGACCCTGGCCGACAACCCGGACTTCGGCAAGGCGCTGGTCGGCGCCTGGTACGAGACCATGACGATCATGATGAAGGACGACGCCGAGGGCATGGCGGCGCGCACCTTCATGGGTGAGCAGTCCGGCACCGACCTGGCCGGCTACGACGCCCAGCTCGCCACCACCAAGATGTTCTACGCGCCGTCGGAGGCGGTCGACTTCGCCGCCAGCGAGAAGCTCCTCGAGACCATGGACGTGGTGCGCAACTTCCTTTTCGACCACGGCATCCTGGGCGAGGGGGCGCCGAGCCCCGACTACGTCGGCATGGCCTTCCCGGGCGGCGGCATCCTCGGGGATACCGCGAACACCAAGCTTCGCTTCGACGTCGACTACATGAAGATGGCGGCGGAAGGGGCGCTCTAGGCCGCCGCGGCAAGGGTTTTGCGCAAGGGCATCTATGGGGCGTCTGATCAACCGGCGGCCGGGACGGGCAGGGGCAGTTCTGCTGGGAGCCTTGCCCTTCATTCTCCTCGCCGCTGCCTACCTCATGGCATCGGACGCCCGCCTTGCGGTGAACCCGAACGACAAGCTGCTGCCTTCGCTGCAGAGCTTCGCCGAGACCATCGACCGCCTGGCTTTCGAACCCGACCCGCGCAAGGGGACCTACATTCTATGGGACGACACGCTGGCAAGCCTGCTGCGTCTGATCATCGGCCTCTCGGTGGCGACCGGGGTCGGGCTCTGCGCCGGCGTGGCGATCGGCCTGCTGCCGCTGTTCCGCTCCGCCTTCGCGCCGGTGGTCTCGGTGCTCTCGGTGGTGCCGCCGCTGGCGGTGCTGCCGATCCTCTTCATCGTCTTCGGCCTCGGCGAGGTGGCCAAGGTCACGCTGATCGTCATCGGCGTGACGCCCTTCATGGTGCGGGACATCTCCATGTCGGTGGCCTCCTTGCCGCGCGAGCAACTGGTGAAGGCGCAGACCCTGGGCGCCTCGACCTGGCAGATCGTCACCCGCGTGGTGCTGCCGCAGACCCTGCCGCGGCTGGTCAGCGCGCTCAGGCTCTCGCTCGGCCCGGCCTGGCTGTTCCTCATCTCCAGCGAGGCCATCGCCGCGACCGAGGGGCTCGGCTACCGCATCTTCCTGGTGCGCCGCTACCTGGCGATGGACGTGATCCTGCCCTACGTGCTTTGGATCACGCTGCTCGCCATCGTCGCGCCGCGCCTTCCACTGGCAGCAAGGGGAGCAGACGCTGTGAGCCTGATCTCCGTGCGCAACCTCTCCCTCCGCTACGGCGATATCGTGGTGCTGGAGCGCATCAACCTGGACGTCGAGGCGCAGGAGTTCTGCGCCATCGTCGGTGCCAGCGGCTGCGGCAAGTCGAGCTTCCTGCGCCTGCTGCTGAGCGAGGAGCGCGCGAGCGGCGGCGAGATCCGCATCGACGGCGCGC
>DAIQBR010000155.1:0-1334 GCA_036781105.1 Kiloniellaceae bacterium | reverse complement strand
AGCCGCAGGCCGACCGCGGCGTGGTGTTCCAGCGCTATTCCGTCTTCCCGCACCTGACCGTGATGGAGAACCTCATTCTGCCGACGGAGCTGGCGCAGGCGCCGCTCTGCGGCCGCTTCTTCGGCGCCCGCCGGCGCCGCGCCCGGGACCAGGCGGCGGCGCTGCTGGAGCGCGTCGGCCTCACTCACGCGCGCGACGCCTACCCGAAAACGCTTTCCGGCGGCATGCAGCAGCGCCTCGCCATCGCCCAGGCGCTGATCCCCAAGCCCAAGGTGCTGCTGCTCGACGAGCCCTTCGGCGCGCTCGACCCCGGCACCCGCCAGCGCATGCACGAGATCATCCTCTCGCTCTGGGAGGAGGAGAAGATGACCATCTTCATGGTCACCCACGACCTGCAGGAGGGCTTCCGTCTCGGCACCCGGCTGCTGGTCTTCGACAAGCTGCGCTGGGACCCGCAAGCGCCGCAGGCCTACGGCGCCACCATCACCTACGACCTGCCGGTCGACCGGCGCGGCGGGCTGCCGCACGCCTTGGCCGCGAAGGCCGAAGCTTTGGACAAGAACAAGACCCTAATGAATGAAGGACCTTTAGATGCTGAGCAGTAAGACCGGCCGCCGTGTGAACCGCATCGCCGGCGGCGGGACCGCCGCACTGGAGCGCCGCCGCCACCATCACCCCGACTTCGACAAGATGCAGTTGCAGGGCTGGCGCGCGGCCCAGAAGGAAGCCGACCTGCCGGGCGACGGCTGGAACAAGGAGCGCCAGTGGGCGACCCGCGTCGGCCTGGCGGCCGCCGACAGCATCGAGGATCGCGGCATTTCCACCTTCGCCCGCGGCGAGCTGCCGCACTACGCGGGCATCAACACCTTCCTGAAGGCGCCCTACGTCGAGGACGTCGCCAAGGTCGGCGAGTATGACGCGGCGGTGCTGGGCGTGCCCTTCGACGGCGGCACCACCTACCGCCCGGGCACCCGCTTCGGCCCGCAGGGCATCCGCCGCATCTCGGCGCTCTACACGCCCTACAACTACGAGATGGGCGTCGACCTGCGCGAGCAGATGACGCTCTGCGACGTCGGCGACGTATTCACCATCCCCGCCAACATCGAGAAGACCTTCGACCAGATTTCGCGCGCGGTGGGCCACGTGTTCTCCGCCGGCGCGCTGCCGATGATCATGGGCGGCGACCACTCCATCGGTTTCGCGACGGTGCGCGGCATCGCCCAGTGCACCTCCAAGAGAATCGGCATCATCCATTTCGACCGCCATGCCGACATCCAGGAGAAGGACCTGGACGAGCGCATGCACACCACGCCGTGGTTCCATGCCACCAACCT
>DAIQBR010000154.1:4497-8141 GCA_036781105.1 Kiloniellaceae bacterium | reverse complement strand
TATTAAATAAGGTTAACCTTCTCTTAACCGCGCCGCCAGAGCCTGTAAGTCCGCCCAGGCGAGCCGCTTGTTGGCCGGTTGGCGCAACAAGAACGCCGGGTGGAATATGGGCAGCGCTGCAAAGCGGGCGCCGGAATGGGTCTCGATTTCACGCCATTTTCCGCGGGCGCGCATAATCCCGGTAACCCCCAGCATCGCCTGCAGCGGCGCCCCGCCGGCAAGCCGGGCCGCCCGGTCTCCGAGGCGGCGGAGTAGCTCCTAGCTAGATATCGTCTTCCGGCAGGACCGGCTCTGCCGGGGTTTCCGGCGCGCCGCGGCGCAGTTCGCGGCGGTGCTGGACCACCGAGAAGGGAATGCTCGCCAGATAGATCAGGGTGACCAGGGTCACCATGATCCAGGTCTCGCTGATCAGCAGCGCAATGAAGAGCACCAGGCCAACCAGGGCGAAGAGCCGCTGCGGCGCGCGCAGCTTCAATTTCTTCATCGAGAAGGTCGGCACCCGGCTGACCATGAGGATGCCGACGGCCAGCAAAGTGATGACGTTCACCACGTCGCTGCGCAACAGGTCGTCACCGACAACGAAGGACATGCTGATCGGCAGCACCGCCAGACCGGCGGCGGCCGGCGCCGGCACGCCGACGAAGTAGCGCGATGCCAGCGGCGCAGGGTTTTCCTCGCCGAGCGCGGTATTGAATCGGGCCAGGCGCAGCGCGCAGCAGGCGGCGTAGACGAGGCAGGCGGCCCAACCGATGCCGCCGCCGTCATAGAGCGTCCAGAAATAGATCATCAGGGCCGGCGCGACGCCGAAGGCGATGACGTCGGACAGCGAGTCGAGCTGCGCACCCAGTTCGCTGGTCGCCCCCATGAGGCGAGCGATGCGCCCGTCGAGGCCGTCGAACAGCATGGCCACCAGCACCGCGCCCACCGCCAGCTCCCAGCGGTCCTGCAGGGCAAAGCGAACCGCGGTCAGCCCGGAGCAGAGCGCGAGCAGGGTCAGCGCGTTGGGTATCATCCGGTTGATCGACAACGCCGTAACCCGGCGGCGACGAAACTCCGCCATGCTGCTATCTTTCTCCTCTATCGCTCTTCGCCCTGGCGCGCGGCCTCGTCCGACTGCAGGTCGGCGATGACGGTCTCCCCGGCGATGGTGGTCTGATAGGGCGTCACCAGGGGGTTGACCCCTTCCGGCAGGTAGACGTCCATACGGCTGCCGAAACGAATGAGACCGAAGACCTGACCTGCGCGCAGCGGCTCGTCGAGCTTCAGGTTGCACACGATACGGCGCGCCACCAGGCCGGCGATCTGCACGAAGCCGATGTCGACGCCGTCGTAGGTCGTCACCTTCACCGCCATGCGTTCGTTGTCCTCCGAAGCCTTGTCGAGGGCGGCGTTGACGAACTTTCCGGGACGGTAGGACAGTGCGGTGACCGTGCCGTCGATCGGCACCCGGTTGATGTGCACGTTGAAGACGTTGAGGAAGATCGACACGCGGGTCAGCGGCTCGTCGCCGAGTTCCAGTTCGGGCGGCGGCACGGCGCGCGTGATCGGCTGCACCATGCCGTCGGCCGGGGCGATGACCAGGCCGACCCGCGTCGGGGTCACCCGGGGTGGGTTGCGGAAGAAATAGGCGCAGTAGGCGGCGGCCAGCAGGCCGAGCCAGAACAGCGGCCCCCACAGCAGCCCGAGCACCACGGCGACGGCCAGGGCAATCCCGACAAAGGGCCAGCCGGCCCGGTGGATCGGCACGATAACACTTCGAAACACGCGGAATTCCTGTCAGTTGCGGCGATTCGGTGAAACCCTACTGGAACCGGGGGCGGCAGGCCAGACCAACGAAAAACCGTGCTTCGCCCGTGCTTTACCGAACCTTAAAAGCTCCCATGCTACTCAAATAGTCCTAACCCGACAGGAGCTAAGGCTTTGGATAATAAGGGGATCGAGCCGCGCGATTCCAAGGTGGCAGGTGAAGCGGCCAAGTCGGCCGTGAAGCAGGTCGCCGGCACGTCGCTCCCCCTCGAGGTCGGCAGCGTGGCGATCGGCGCGGACGGGCACATCGAGCGCGCCGACGGCGAGCGCCCGCTCTACTTCCGTTTCACCGCCTGCGGCATCCTCTTCGAAGCCGATCTCGCCAGCCGGGAGGCGCCGCTGCGGTTGCGCGCCAACCTCGGCAAGCTGCCCTACAGCGCCGAGTCTCCGGAGGCGCGCAACATGGCGCGCAGTGTGATAGCGGCCACCGGCCGCCTGCGCCGCGGCCACATCCTGCTGTCGCCCGACCATGACATGGTGCTGGAGGGCGAACTGCCGCCGCCGAGCCCGCGCACGCCGGTCAGCGTCATCGCCACCGCGGTCGCCCTGATCCTCGACTTCAAACCCTACCTCGACCTGCTCGGCGAGGCGGTCGCCATCCGGCGCGCGCAGCCGCAGCCGCCGAGCGACGACAGCGAGCCGCTCCCCGCCGAGAGCTGAGCCGGCACGGCGCTTCTCCTCTATTGACCGCGAATCAGTTGGTGGCGGGCAGTTCGAAGACCTGGCCGGGATAGATCAGGTCCGGGTCGCGGATCTGATCCTTGTTGGCCTGGTAGATCACCGAGTATTGCAGGCCTTGCCCGTAGGTACGCCGGGCGATGCGCCACAGCGAGTTGCCCGGCTGCACGATGACGAAGGTCTCGTCGGCCATGGCCACACGCACCGCCTCGCGCGAGAAGGGCGTTTCGACGCGCGCAATGACCTTGCCGCTGCCGTCCACCTGATCGACCCGCAACTGGTGCAGGCCCTCGGCCACCGGGTCCTTCGGCGCATAGCTCCAGCGGCCGTCGACTCCGGCCACGCTGTCGCCCAGCAGCCGGTTGTCGAGATAGATCACCACCCGGCTGCCCGGTGCCGCACGGCCGCCGATTACCGCCTTGCCGTCCTCGTCGTAGTCGACGCTGTCGAGCACGAGGTCGCCGTGGACGATGCCTTCCTCCGGCTCCTGCGGCAGCACCTTGCTGCCGCCGCCCTGGCGCGGGGTCAGCACGGCGAGCACCTGCGCGCCGTCAGCCGGCGCGGCGGCGTCTTCCGAAGCCGCGGACTTGGGCGCTGCCGCACCCCCGGACGTTGCCTTGGGCGCCGGGGTCCGGGGCTCCGGCACGACGACCACCACGACCTCTTCCGAGAGGGCGGCCGCGCCTTCGGCGTTGTGGGATTCGACACCGATCTCGTGACTGCCCGGCGTCAGCGGCTGCTCGGGAACGATCGCCCAGGATCCGCTGGCATCGGCCTTGGTACGGCCCAGCGAGGTGCCGTCCTGGGTGGTCACGTTGACGTCGCTGTCGGGGGCAGCGCGCCCGGCGATCACCGTCTCGCCGCTCTTCTCCACGCGCACGACGTCGACGCTGGGCGCTTCGATGGCCGGCAGCGTCGCGGCTGCTTCGGCCGGCATCGCCTTGGCGGTGGCAGCGGCTGTCTCGCCCGACGCCGCAGTCGCGGGGGGGCTCGCCGGGGCCGCCGCGGAGGAAGACGTCGTCTCCGCAGAGGGGGTGGGCGTGCGCGGCTTCACCTGCACCACCGGCGCGTCGCTCTCCGCCGGCTCTTCCTGCACGGCCGCAACATCGCCCCCGGCGGCGGGCTGCCCTCCTATCCGCACCCCCGGCGCATGCCCGATT
>DAIQBR010000154.1:0-4485 GCA_036781105.1 Kiloniellaceae bacterium | reverse complement strand
CGGACGCGGGGCCCCCGGCGGCACTGGGGGCTTCCTGCCCGCCGCTGCCGATCAGGTAATACGCGATGAGCGCCGCCGCCACGATGGCGACCGCACCCGCTGCAATTACAACCCTTTGCAAATCGCCTAGCCTCCACGCCCCCTAGTAAAACAGCCTAGTACGCGCGCGGCGCGGGTGCAATGGCGGCAGAGCCCTTGTCAGGGGGTGGGGTGCGGCGGCAACTCTTTGATATATTTAGCAATTGCCGCCAGGTCTGCATCGCTGAGGCGGCTTGTGGAATTGTCGATCACCTCGCCCATCGCGTCGCTCAGGAAGTCACCCTCCGGCGTGATGCCGCTTTTGAGGGCATAGGCGATGTCCGATTCGCTCCAGTCTGCCAGGCCGCCGGGGCCCGGCGTGAGGTTCGGCACCTTGCCGCCGTCGGGCCCCTTCGGGTTGCCCGCGAGTTCCCTGTCGCCGTCGACGGCACCGAGGAAACCGCGCGGGCTGTGGCACTCGCCGCAGTGGGTGAGATGGCGCACCAGATAGGCGCCGCGATTCCAGGCGGCGTCCTTGCCGGCCTGAGGTTCGAAGGCGCCGGCATCGAGATAGAGCGCCTGCCAGAGATGCAGGGTGAAGCGCAGGTTGTAGGGAAAGCCGAGATCGTGGTCCCGGTTCTCCTGCGTCACCGGCGGCTGCGCCATGAGGTAGGCGAAGAGATCGCCGATGTCCTGATCGGTCATGCCGCTGTACGAGGGATAGGGGAAAGCCGGGTAGTAGGGATCGCCCGCCGGCGAGGGGCCATGGCGCAGGGCGGTCAGGAAATCTTCCTCGCGCCAGGCACCGATGCCGGTGGCCGGGTCGGGGGTGATGTTCGGCGTGTAGAAGGTGCCGAAGGGAGTCGCCAGTGCGCGGCCGCCGGCAAGCGCCTCGCCGCCGTTCTTCGCGTCGGTGTGGCAACCGAGGCATCCGGCGGCCTGGAAGACATAGCGGCCGCGTTCGACGGCGGGATCCGCCGCGGCGGGCGCGCCCGCCGTGTCCTGGGCCACGGCCGCCGGCAGGCCCGCCAACAAAGCAGCGAGGGCGAGCCCCCAGACATATCCGGGAGCCCGCCCTGCTTTCCGTCCCGCGGTCTCAAGCCGCAAATCGGATCTCCAACTTGAGAGGGGAACTATTCGACCTTCGGGCCGCGGAAGGCTTCGTGGCAACCGCCACAGCCCTCCTTGCCCATGGCGCCGACGGCGGCCTGCACCGCCGCCATGTCACCGCCGTCGAAGGACGCGACCACCGCCATGCTTTTCTCTTCCAGCATCTCGGCCTTGGCGACGAAACCGTTCCAGTCCAGCCAGATCTCCGGCTTGCCGCGGTTCTTGCCGACAGCGTCCATCTCCGAAAGGCTGGCCTCGGTCTCGAAGGCGGCAGGAATCTGCCCGGCGAGTTCATGGATCTTCGCCGCGGCGGCCTTGGCTTCCTCGGCCGTTCCCTTGGATTCCTTCAGGTAGTCGCCGATGGTCTTCATGTTGCCGCCGATGGACTTCATGAGTTCCTGGCGTTCCTTCACGGCCGCCATCTGCGCCTCGTCGGCGAGCTGCAGCGATACCGGCTCCACCGCCTGCGCGACGCACAGCGCGCTCAGCATGACTCCGCCGGCGACCGCCAGGGCCCCCACTCTCGAATAGACGCTCGTGATGCTCATTACTTGACCCGCTCCTTCCTTGTTTATGCCCCCGTGCGGTCAACACAGGGGCATATTCGCTTTGGTTTCTCAGCGCGCCAATCCGAGCGGCATCGGATCCAGCCCCGAGACGACCTGATCTGGATGGGATCAACAGGCCTGTGCTACAAGGCGGTCACGAGAAGTGACGCCCTGCTACACTACTGAAACGCCGTCCGATTTCAACGCCACCCTGCGGCGCGGCCGGCCGGTAACGAGTTTGTGAAGATGGATATCAAAGCTCTCTGCGTGTACTGCGGGTCTTCCAGCCAGGTCCGCCAAAGCCACCTCGACGCCGCCCGTGCGCTGGGCGACATGGCCGCACGCCGCGGGGTCGATATCGTCTTCGGCGGCGGGCGCGTCGGTCTGATGGGCGCACTGGCCGAAGGGGCCCTGGCGGCCGGCGGTCATGTCGTCGGGATCATTCCTCGGCACCTGGAAGACCTCGAGGTCGGCCACCGCGGTTCCAGCGAATACCTGGTGGTCGACTCGATGCATGCGCGCAAGCAACTCATGGCGGAACGCTCGGACGCCTTCTGCGCTCTGCCCGGCGGCCTCGGCACCCTGGACGAGACCTTCGAGATCATCACCTGGCGCCAGCTGAAGCTGCACGACAAGCCGGTGATCCTGCTCAACCTGGAGGGCTTCTGGGACCCGCTGCTGCGCCTCGTCGAGCACCAGACCGCCGAGGGCTATCTGCGCGGCGCCAGCGGCCTGTTCCACGTCGTCGAGCGGGTCGAGGACGTCCTCACCGTGGCCGCCGAGGCCCCCCGCCCGACCCTGCCCGACAAGATCGAACGCATGTAATCCACCGCCCGAAAGCAGGCCCGGCAAAGGCGGCGCGGGCCGGCTTGCGCGGGCGCGGCAGCCTGCTATCTTGCGCCGCAAAATCCGACACCAATTCCGTCTGGGCGTGGGCCGCCCGGGCCGGCCTGTTCAGCACTCCTGGAGGAAAAAGATGGGGAAAATCAAGGTTAAGAACCCGATTGTCGAGCTCGACGGCGATGAGATGACGCGGATCATCTGGGACAAGATCAAGTCCAAGCTGATCCTTCCCTATCTTGATGTCGACCTGAAGTACTACGACCTCTCGGTCCAGAAGCGCGACGAGACCGACGACCAGATCACCGTCGACGCCGCCAACGCCATCAAGCAGTACCGCGTCGGCGTGAAGTGCGCCACCATCACCCCGGACGAGGGCCGCGTCGAGGAGTTCGGCCTGAAGAAGATGTGGCGCTCGCCCAATGGCACCATCCGCAACATCCTGGGCGGCACCATCTTCCGCCAGCCCATCATCTGCCAGAACGTGCCGCGCCTGGTGCCCGGCTGGACCAAGCCCATCGTCATCGGCCGCCACGCCTTCGGCGACTAGTACCGCGCCACCGACTTCCGGGCCCCGGCAAGCTGACCATGACCTTCCAGCCGGAAGGCGGCGGCAAGGCAACCACCTACGACATCTTCGACTTCCCCGAGGCCGGCGTGGCCATGGGCATGTACAACCTGGACGAGTCGATCCGCGGCTTCGCCAGCGCCTGCCTGAACTACGGCCTCAACCTCGGCTGGCCGGTCTACCTCTCGACCAAGAACACCATCCTCAAGGTCTATGACGGGCGCTTCAAGGACATCTTCCAGGAAACCTACGACAGGGACTTCAAGAAGGCGTTCGAGGCCAAGGGCATTCACTACGAGCACCGGCTGATCGACGACATGGTGGCGGCGGCCATGAAGTGGTCCGGCGGCTACGTCTGGGCCTGCAAGAACTACGACGGCGACGTGCAGTCCGACACCGTGGCGCAGGGCTTCGGCTCGCTCGGCCTGATGACCTCGGTGCTGCTGACGCCGGACGGCAAGACCGTCGAGGCCGAAGCGGCGCACGGCACGGTGACGCGCCACTACCGCCTGCACCAGCAGGGCAAGCAGACCTCGACCAACCCGATCGCCTCGATCTTCGCCTGGACCCGCGGCCTGCAGTTCCGCGGCGAGTTCGACGGCACGCCCGAGGTGAAAAAGTTCGCCGAGACTCTGGAGAGGGTTTGCATCGAGACCGTCGAGTCGGGCCACATGACCAAGGACCTCGCCCTGCTGATCAGCCCCGACCAGGTCTGGATGACCACCGACGACTTCATGGACAAGCTGGACGAAAACCTGCAGAAGGCCATGAAGTGAACCCTAGCCACATCCGCAAGGGAGTCTTCGCATGAAGTCCCTACTGTCACTCATTGCAATCGGATTACTTGCCATGACGATTCAATCCAGCGAGGCCGGCGCCCAGTCGGATCCCGAGAACGTCCTGGTCATGGAGTTGAAAGACGGCATCGTTCGGATCGAGATGCTGCCGGAACTGGCCCCGCAACACGTCGAGCGCATCAAGACGCTCGTGCGCCAGGGCTTCTACGACGGCATCGTGTTCCACCGGGTCATCGACGGCTTTATGGCGCAAACCGGCGACCCCACCGGTACCGGACGCGGCGGCTCGGACCTGCCCGACCTGCCGGCGGAGGTCTCCGCCGAACCCTTCGAGCGCGGCGTCATCGGGATGGCGCGCACCCAGGACCCGAACTCGGCCAACAGCCAGTGGTTCATCACCTTCGCGCCGGCGCGCTTCCTGGACGGCCAGTACACCGTCTGGGGCCGCGTCGTCGAGGGCATGGAATACGTCGACATGATCAAGAAGGCGCCGCGTGGCGACCAGAGCGGCATGGTGCGCGGGCCCGACCAGATCATTTCGCTGAAGGTCGAAGCCGACGCAAAATAGCGCGGCGCGATCGCAGAAAAGAAGCGGGCCGGACTG
>DAIQBR010000153.1:0-8167 GCA_036781105.1 Kiloniellaceae bacterium | reverse complement strand
GCAGCGGCCCGCCGCCGATATGGGTGAGCCGCCAGTTGAGGCCGGCGGGCAGCGCGGCGAGGGCGCGCAGCAGGATGTCGTAGCCCTTCTTCTCGACGGCGCGGCCGACCGACAGCAGGCGCACCGGCTGCCCGGCGGCGCTGCCGTCGCGGGAGGTGTCGCCGGACGTGTCGCCGGACGGGGCGGCGGCGAAGCGGTCGAGGTCGAGTCCGTGATAAAGCAGCCTCACCCGTTCCGGCTCCGGCGCCAGGGCGCGCAGATGATCGGCGCCGGCGGCGGTGCAGGTCACCAGCCAGTCGGCGGCCGCCAGCTTCTCACGCTTCTCCCAGTCCGGAATGGTCCAGATGTCCTTGGCGTGGGCCGAAACGCTCCACGGCAGCCCGGTCATCAGCGCGGTGTAGCGCGCCACCGAGGCCGGCGTGTGCAGAAAGTGGGCGTAGAGACGGGTCACCGTGGCGGGCAGCTCGGCGGCGAGCACGCAGGCCTGGCCGAAGCGCCTGATGCGGTTCGGCGTCAGGTCGCGGCGCAGGTCGGCGAAGAAGGCGCGCCGGGCGCCGGCATAGCCGGGCAGGCGCCGCGCCCGCCACCAGCCGCGCAGCACCCTGAGCGGCTCCTGGTAGAGATACTCGGGCAGGTAGCAGACCGGCGCGCTGATCTCGTCATGCACCGGATGGCGCCGGCTGTCGGTGGGATGGCGCAGGGAAATCAGCCGCAGCGCAAAGCCGTGCTGCTGAAGGGCCAGGATTTCCTGGGCGATGAAGGTCTCCGAGAGACGCGGATAGCCCTTCAGCACTACTCCGGTTACGCCAGCCTGCGTCACTGGCGTCCCTTGTTGTGCTTGCCGGCGACGCTCAACTTGCTGGAGCCGTGCTTCAGCCAGTAGTCCGCCAGGCGCACCACATTGGCCGGACCGTCGAGCAGGCCGGGCACCACCACCTCCGAAGGCCGGCGCTGCTGCGGCAGATTGCGCAGGGCGGTGGCCATCAGCTGGGCGTCGCGGCGGCCGTCGTCGCGCAGCATGCGCACCAGGCCCAGATCCTGCGCCCTGGAGGCGCGGATGTGCTGTTCCATGCGTGGCACGGTGCGCGGAATCACCAGGGCCCGCTTGTCGAAGGACAGCACCTCGCAGAAGGTGTTGTAGCCGCCCATGCAGACCACGCCGACGGCACGGTCCATCAAAGTCTCGAGGTGGGTCTCGAAGGTGACCGTCTCGACGTTGGCAAGCTGTGAGGCGCGGGACTGGAAGTCCCCCTGGGCCTCGCTGTTCATGAAGGGGCCGAGCACCAGCAGCGCCGGATAGGGCAGCTTGGGGTCGCTCTCGTAGGCGCGCAGCACCCAGTCGATGATGGCCTCGCCGTCGCCACCGCCGCCGACGGTGACCAGCAGGAAGGGGTCGTCGATCTTCTCCAGGCTGACGTGCTGGTTCACCTTCGGCAGGCTGCGCTTCAGATAGCCGGTGTAGGTCATCTTCTTGCGCACGGAATCCGGCAGTTCGATGCCCTCCAGGGGATCGCAGATCTGCGGCAGGCCGTAGACCCAGATGTCGTCGAAGTAGCGCTGCAGCGCCGGCACCACCTGCTTGCGCTCCCATTCCGGCGCCAGCAGGCCGGGCTCGTCCATGACGTCGCGCAGGCCCAGCACGCAAGGCGTGCCGCGCTCGCGCAGCAGGGCCAGGGTGGACTCCACCTCGCCACGCAGGCCCAACGGCTCCTTGTCGACGATGAAGAGGTGGGGGTCGAAGGCTTCGGCGGTGTGTTCGATGATCGAGGCGCGCATCGCCATGGTCTGCTCGACGTCGATATGCAGCGCCAGCGAGGTGTAGTCGCCGTTGCGCAGCTTGATGACCCCGGGCACACGAACGAAATCGACCCGGGCCCGGAAGTCGAAGGACCCGATGATGGGGGAACCTGAGAGAATCAGGACCGACAGCGATTTGTGGGCATCGGCCAGGGTATGGGCGATCTCGCGGCAACGCCGAAGGTGACCCAGGCCGAAGCTGTCATGGCTGTATATGAGGACACGCTTGGCTTTGAGGCCCGGCGACATGCCACCTTACTCCTTCTGCGCGGATGGCCGGGCGACTATGGCACAGCCCGCCCCAGGCCGGAAAGGGGCTCTGTCCGCGGCCCGGCCGGCGGCGGCCCGCCCTGCACCTGCCGGGCGGCCGCGCTTTCGCAATATTCATTTCCCGGCGATCATGTTCTAAGTTGCGGCAGGCGTGAAGGGTTGCCGCGCTCCCGTATGCTGCCGTCGCAGGGCGCCGTTGCAGGGCGGGGCGGCAGCGGTGCCCCACGCCGCAGAGGATGTATGGAACCGAATATCTTCAAATATGTCTGGCACCACAGCCGGGCCGAGCAGCTCGTCATCCTGGCGCTCGTGCTGGCGTCGCTGCCGTTCTATTACCTCTCCCTCAATCTTCCTAAGCAGATCGTCAATCAAGGCATCCAGGGCCAGGGTTTCGAGCAGCCGGGGGCGACCCAGCCCTTCCTTCAGTTCGAGCTGCCCTACGGCGAGGAGATCTTCGGCCACCCGGTGACGGTCTTCGACGGTTTCCAGCTGGTCCAGCCGGACATGCTGCTGGCGCTGAGCTTCGGCTTCCTGGCGCTGGTCATCGTCAACGGCATGTTCAAGCTGGTGATCAACACCCGCAAGGGCCGCATGGGCGAGCGCCTGCTGCGCCGCCTGCGCTTCGAACTCGCCGACCGCATCCTGCGCTTCCCGCTGCCGCAGCTGCGCCGGGTGAAGCCGTCCGAGATGGCGACCATGATCAAGGACGAGGTGGAGCCGCTGGGCGGCTTCATCGGCGATGCCTTCGCGACGCCGCTGTTCCTCGGCGGCCAGGCGGCAACGGCGCTGCTGTTCATCATGGTGCAGTCGTTCTGGCTCGGCCTTGTCGCGGCGGGCGTGGTGATGTTCCAGTCTTACCTGATTCCGCGTCTGCGCCGGCGCATCCTGGAACTCGGGCGCGCGCGGCAGCTGACCGCGCGCCAGCTGGCCGGGCGTATCGGCGAGATCATCGACGGCGGCATCGAAGTGCAGGCGCACGACACGACGAATTTCGAACGTGCCGATCTTGCCGCGCGTCTCGGGCGGATCTTCAATATCCGCTACGAGATCTATCAGCGGAAGTTCTTCGTAAAGTTCGTGAACAACCTGCTGGCCCAGCTGACGCCCTTTGTCTTCTATGCCGGCGGCGGGCTGCTGGCGATCTCCGGCCATCTCGACATTGGCGCCCTGGTCGCCGTCATTGCCGCCTACAAGGACCTGCCGTCACCGATCAAGGAGCTGATCGACTGGGACCAGCAGCGCCTCGACGTGCAGATCAAGTACGAGCAGGTGATCGACCAGTTCCAGCCGCCGCAGCTCATCGAGCCCGGCCGTCAGGCGGTCGACAACGATCCGGGGCCGCCGCTGAAGGGCGAGATCAGCGCGTCGGCGCTGACCCTGCTCGACGAAAGCGATCAGCCGCTGGTGCGCGCGGTGAATTTCAACATCGGTGTCACGCAGCACGTCGCCATCGTCGGCTCCAGCGGCAGCGGTATGGACTATCTCAGCTATATGCTCGCCGGCCTGGTGGCGCCGAGTTCCGGCACCCTCAGGGTCGACGGCCGCGACATCGACCGCCTGCCCTCGGCGGTCACCGGGCGCCGCTTCGCCTATGTCGGACAGAACGCTTATCACTTCGCCGGATCGCTGCGCGAAAACCTGGTCTACGGTTTGAAGCATCGCCCGTTGCGGCCGGCCGAAGCGGATCGCGCGGCGACCGCCATCGAGCTGGCCGAGGCGCGCCGTTCCGGCAACCCCGACCTGGACATCAATGCGGACTGGATCGACTACGAAGCGGCCGGGGCGACCGGAGCCGAGGACATCACCGAACGCCTGATCGAAATGCTGGCGACGGTCGAACTGAAGATGGATGTCTACCGTTTCGGGTTGACCGGCACCATCGATCCGGCACGGCGGCCCGATCTTGCCGATGGCATCCTGCGCGCGCGCAGCGCCCTCATCGAACGCCTGCAGGACAGCGGCAACGACGATCTCGTCGTCCGTTTCGCCGAGGAAAACTACAACCACAACGCCAGCGTGGCCGAGAACCTGCTGTTCGGCACGCCGCGCACACCGGAGTTCGCCTCCAGCGCCCTGGCGAAGAACCCCGTGGTGGCAAAGGTGCTGGCGGAACAGGGACTCATCGACGGCTTCGTCGGCATGGGTGTGACCATCGCCAAGACCATGGTCGAAATCTTCGCCGACCTGCCGCCGGGCCATCCTTTCTTCGAACAGTTCAGCTTCATCGGTGATGACGACCTGCCGGAGTTCCGCACCATCGTCACCCGGGTGGACAATGCCGGCGTCACCGCGCTGGATGCCGCCGCCCGCCAGCTGCTGCTCGGCCTGCCGTTCAACTACGTCGAAGCGCGCCACCGTCTCGGTCTGATCGACGAGGACATGGCGGCGCAGATGGTGGAGGCACGGCACCATCTGGCCGAACGCCTGGAGCGGGATTCTCCGGAGGCGGTGGAGTTCTACCGCGCCGATGCCTACAACGCCGCGGCCTCGCTGCAGGACAACATTCTGTTCGGCCGCCTGGCCTACGGGCAGGCCGGTGCGGAGCAGATCATCGGCGATGTGCTCGCCGAGCTGCTCGACGATCTGGGGCTGCGGGAATCCGTCATCGAGGTCGGCCTGGACTACAATGTCGGCCTCGGCGGCGTCCGCTTGAACAGCGTGCAGCGGCAGAAGCTGGCCCTGGCACGCGCCCTACTGAAGCGGCCCGACATTCTGGTCGTGAACGAGGCCGTCTCGGTGCTCGACGGCGCCGGGCAGAACCGCCTGGTCGAGCGCATTCTCGATCTGCGCAGCGGCCGGGGCGTGATCTGGACCCTGCAGCGCCCGGAGATGGCCGTGCTCTTTGACAGTATTCTCGTGATGCGCGACGGTCGGCTGGTGGAGCAAGGCAGCTACGATGAACTGACCCAGCGCGAGTCCGCCTTCAAGGGCCTGGTGGCGGCGGAATAGGCGCCGCGGGTCAGGCATAAGAGGGAAAGCAGGAAGGAAGAGGCAATGAGCATCGATCAGGAGGTGGAAATCCTGCGGCGCATCCCGATCTTCGCGAAGATCGAGCCGGCCAAGCTGAAGCTCATGGCTTTTGCCAGTGAGAGGGTGACCTACAAACCGGGCCAGGTCCTGTTCCGCCAGGGCGAGCGGGGCGATGCCGCCTTCATCGTGCTCAAAGGCAGTGCCGACGTCCTGATCAACGGCAGCGACGGGCCGCTGCGGGTGGCCACCCTGTCGGAGAACGAGATCATCGGCGAGATCGCCATCCTCTGCGACATCCCGCGGACCGCCACGGTGCAGGCCGAGACCGAGTTGACCACCCTGAAAATCACGACGGATCTGTTCTTCCGCATGCTGATGGATTTTCCCGAGATGGGCGTCGAAGTGATGCGGGTGCTGGCCCACCGCCTGGAGCAGACCACCACCCAGCTGCGCCAGGCGCAAAGCGCCCGGTGATCCTGCCGCGCGGACAGGCGCCGCGGCCGGGCCCGGCATGAGCCGTCTCGACAGCTTCCTGCGGCGCCTGATCGCCCAGCGCGACTGCCTCAACCTGGCGGCGGAGCTGATCCACGGCCTGCCGGGCCCGGTGTTCGAACTCGGGCTGGGCAACGGCCGCACCTACGACCACCTGCGGGAAATCTGCCCGGAGCGCGAGATCTTCGTCTTCGAGCGGCGGGTCTCGGCGCATCCCGATTGCATTCCGGATCCGGAACATCTTTTCGAAGGACTGCTGGAAGATCGCCTGAGCGAGCTGCAGGTCCGCTTTGCCGGCCGTGTCGCCCTGGTGCATGCCGACCTCGGCAGCGGCCATCCGGACCAGGACGCCCGCACGGCGGCCATGATTTCCGCGGGATTGCCGCCCTTCATGTGCGCCGGCGGCGTGATCGTTTCGGACCAGGAACTAACTCTTCCGGCGGCGGAAACCTTACCCCTGCCGGCGGCCGTGCAGCCGGGCCGCTACTTCCTCTATCGCTGGCCCCGGGTGCCGGCGGCGGCCTAGATCATTTCAGGTCCAGAACGACCGGGACGTGGTCCGAGGGCCGCTGCCAGGTTCTGGTCTCGCGGACAATCTGCAGGGATTTCACGCGCTTCATCAGGGGCTCGGTGACCAGCACGTGGTCCAGGCGCCAGCCGTAGTTCTTTTCGACGGACTGGGCGAAGCGGTAGCCCCACCAGGTGTAGAGAGGTTCCGGCTCCGGAACGAAATGGCGCGGCACGTCGACGAGGCCGCCGTCCCGCCACAGCCGGGCCATATGCTCGGCCTCCACCGGCGTGTGCCCGACGCTGCGGCGCAGGCGCTTGTGGTTCCAGACATCGTGCTCCAGCGGCGCCACGTTGAGGTCGCCGACGATGACCGCCTTGCGCTCGGCCAGTTTTTCCTTCTTCGCCCAGGCCGCCATCTCGGTGAGGAACTGGAGCTTGTGGGCGAACTTGTCATTTTGTTCCGGATCCGGAATGTCGCCGCCGGCCGGCACATAGAAGTTGTGCAGCTCCACCCCGCCGACGCTGGCCGCGGCATGACGGCAGTCGTCGCGGTCGCACCAGGTCTCCTTGCGCGGCGCCGTCAGGCGGCGGCGCGACAGGATCGCCACCCCGTTGTAGCCCTTCTGGCCGTGGACCACCGCGTGGGGGTAGCCGAAGTCCTTCATCGCCTCGAGCGGGAAGCTGTCGCTGGCGACCTTGATCTCCTGCAGGCAGACCACGTCGGGGGCATAGGCGGCGCAGAAGCGTTCGAGGTGCTCCAGGCGCTGGCGCACGGAGTTTACGTTCCAGGTGGCGATGCGGAGGGGCATGGGGTTCCGAGAAGGGCAGACGGGATCGTTCCGGAATCAGAACGACGTATTCTCCGGCTTATTCCGAAGGCGGAATGAAAGTCGGTGGGGCCGCCAAACTACTGGGATTCGGAAGGGAAATGAAGGGCCGGGCCGCCAAAAAGGGGCCCCACAGAGAGGAACGCCCGGTCGGGGGGGATCCGGGCGCTCCATTTCTCCGCGGAGAAGCGAAAGGAAGGCAGGGGAATGCATCCTTCCGCCAGGGCCGGTGTCTTTGCGGCACCGGCTGTTAAGTTCTAATTTAGGATCGTTCCCCGGCTTTACAATCTCACATCTGCGTGCTTGGCGAGAATCTGTTCTGCGCCCTTTGCAGGGCTGGGCGGGGCCTTCAGGCCTGCCCCAGGGCCGCCAGCGGGAACACGCCCTCGCCGGCGCGCGCCGCCGCGCGGGCCCGGGTGGCCGCGCCGAAGGCCTCGAAAAGCTGCCGCGAAAAGGGGTTCTCCCAGGCCTTGTACTCGGGGTGCCACTGGACGCCGAGGGCGAAGCCGGGGCTGCCCTCTACGCTCACCGCCTCGGGCGTGCCGTCCTCGGCCTCGGCCTCGACGGCGAGCCGCTCGCCCAGCCGGTCCAGCCCCTGCCAGTGCAGCGAGTTCACCATCAGCGGGCCCTCGATGCCCGCCGCCGCGGCCAGCGCCGCCATCTGCCCGCCCGGCCGCAGGGTCACCGGATGGGCGGGCCCGTACTGCACGTCCAGTTCCGGGTGCTGCGGGCGGCGGTGATCGCGGCGCCCCGGCAACTCGTGGACGCGGGCGTGTAGGGTGCCGCCCAGGGCAACGTTCAGCTCCTGATAGCCGCGGCAGATCGCCAGCAGCGGCACGCCCTCGGCCAGGGCGAGGCGGATCAGCGCCAGCGAGGTGGCGTCGCGCGCCCGGTCGAAGGGCTCGGCCTCCGGCGTCTCCGGCAGGCCGTAGTGGCTCGGGTGCACGTTGGAGGGGCTGCCCGTCATCATCAGGCCGTCGAGGCCGTCCAGCAGGCGGCGCAGATCGACCACGTCCTCGCCGAGCGACGGAATCATCAGCGGCGCCACGCCGGCGCAGATCGCCAGGGCGCGGACATACTTGTCGCCCACGGTGTGGAAGGGCTGGCCGTCGACGTCGCGCACGCAGGCGGGCACGCCGACCAGAGGCAGGGGAGAGGTCTTGCTCATGGCCTTCTAAGTAGACCCGCCCCGCGAGGCTGACAAGCGCCCAGCGCGCAGGGCCGGGTTGCAGGCCGCAGGCCCTCGGCCCCCAAGGCTCGCGGCCCAAGGCTCGCAACAGGGTCGCGGGGGCGTGACTTGC
>DAIQBR010000152.1:0-8171 GCA_036781105.1 Kiloniellaceae bacterium | reverse complement strand
GGCAGCGGTGCGCGAGGTGGTGAACGCGGGCTGATCAGTTCGAATGGCGTGCCGGCATCACGCAGCGGCAAGCTTCAAGGCCTCGCGTCTCTCCTCAAAAAGCGCCGCATAGGCGTCAACGAGCCGGCTGCGTTCGGTGTTCCAGCTATAGTGCTCCAACACCGCTCTCCGGCCGCGTTCTCCCATGGCCTGAGCTTCCTGCGGATGTTCCAGCAGATAGAGGATCGCCTCTGCGATCGCCGTGCTGTCCAGCGGGTCGACCTGCAGGCCACAGCGGTGTTCGCCGACCACTTCCCGCCAATGCGGAAAGTCGGAAGCGACGACCGGCAGACCGGCGCCCATATATTCGTATAGCTTGTTCGGCCGGATCACCCGGTAGTTATGGGTCGGGTGCAGGAGGACCAACCCCATGCGGGCCTGATCCAGTTCCTCCGAGAGTCGCTCCCGGTCCAGCCAACCGAGATAGGTCGTTCGCGACATGCCCGGCAGTGCTTCGCAGGCCTTTGCCAGACCGGGAGAGAGGCTCCCTGCGAGTCTCAGTTCGACGCCCTCGGAAGCGGGTATCGTGCCGACCGCCTCGATCATCGTCAAAAGCCCACGCTGCTCGGTCAGGTCGCCGTGGTAGAGGATCCGCCGCGGCCGCTGCGTCATGGCTGTCCGGTGTCCTACGGTGCAGCCGTCGGCAAGCGGATAGTTGTGCACCGTGACCACCCGGCCGGAAGCAAACTGCCGCGCAACGGGCTCATGGGCGGCAACTGTCAGATCGACGCAGGCAGCGAAGAGCGACTCCGCCTTGCGCCAGGCGTATGAAAGCGCGGGGCGCAGGTTTCCGGGTATCCAGCTGCGGTCGAGCACCACCATCGGATAGCTCTCGTGCACATCGTAGACCACCCGCCGACCGGCAATCTTCAAGACAAAGCCGATCAGGACGAGGTCCGGATCATGCAGGTGATAGGCGTCGTAGCGATGCCGCAGGCAATAGCCGAGCAGCCAGGGCAGGCGCAGCAGGAAGCGGCGCGCCCGCGAAGCCGGCTCAGCGTACTCCACGAACCTTGGGCCAGAGGGCAGCCCGGTGCCCTCGGCGCGACGCAAACCGAGAACCGTTACGTCGTAGCCCGCCGCGTGCAAAGCGGCGGCTTCCTTCCAGGCTATGCGGCCGTCCGATACGCGGTGGGCCGAGGAAACATGGAGGATGCGCCTCTGCCCGAGACGGGCCGAACTGACGTCGATCCTGCAGGCCAAGGCAGCCAACAGCATGCCGAGCATCGCCCAGAAAGGACGGTTGTCGTTCACATCGCCACTGAAAGCGGCACAGCCCAGCCAATAGAGCGGGGCGGCAAAGACTACGAGGTTATCGAAGGAGACCCGGCTTTCCGTCGATCCCGCCGTCCCGGCAAAGCGGCGGATTGCCACCACCAGGGCGCAGCAGACGACCACCGTGAATACGATTGCAGCAGGCCAGCCGGCCTCGGCGGCGATTTCGAGAAAAATATTGTGGGGATGACTGAGTACCAGCCTGTCGTTATAGACCTGAACCCACTCTTCCAGGCGCCCCCACCCGACCCCCCAGGGGTGCTGGACGCTGAGGTCGATCGTCTGTCGCCATACCGCCCAGCGCGAAACTTCCGTGTCGCCCCATTCGCCGGTGAAGAGCCTTTGAAAGCGATCGATGATCTGCGCCGACAGACTGTGCATGAAAAATATGCCGCCGGAGACCAGGGTGAAGCTCGCAAGCACCGTGCCGCGATAGCCCGACGGTCTGCGCTCGACACTGACGCAAAGCAACAAGGTCACCGCGAGAGTCGCCACCAGAGCGACCAGGGGACCGCGTGAGCCGGACGCGACGAGGGCAAGCCAGTGGCAGAAACAACCAGACACCGAGCCTGCGCTGCCAGCACAGCAAGGTGAGCACGAGCACCACAAAACCACCCAGCCGGGCGAGAAGGATCGGATTGGTATTGAAGACGCGCAGGCGTTCGGAGTTGCCGCCGACGGCCAACTCGACGGCGGCTAGGGCCGCCATTGTGAGGCCCAGCAGCACGGCAGTGAGAACGAAGGCCCGACGTTCCTCTACCCCGCGCAGAAGGAGCAGCGGTGCCGCCGCCGAAACCGCGGTGAGCGAAAAGAGACGCAGTTCCTTCTGAGCCGAATAGGCCGCCAGATCGTCCGGCCAATGAAGGCCAACCGCCATGGCAAGGAAGATCGCCAAGATGACGACACTGCCCGGCGGAACCCGCCGATCCCGAGAAACAGCAGGGTCAGATCGAAGGGCAAAAACTGCAGCCCATCGGCTGCCTTGAAGTAGCCTGCGAAGACGAACAGCGCCAAACAATGCGCCGCAACTTTTGGCACCAAGAAGCCCCCGGACTAGCCGTCACCGAATCGGAGCAATCGACGTAGCAAAATCGAGTAATTGTCCATTTTATCTATGGTCACATAAAACTTAACGATTAGCTAAATTGTTTATATATGAGAATCGAAAAACCTCCGATTGCCTCGCGACAAAAGCCGTGCGGCCCATACCGCCCCGCGCCAGCGCAGACTGCAGAGATCCGAAGGTTGATCTATTTAGAGATGAGAGAAATCAGCGCTCGAAGACCGCCACCAGCTCCAGGTGGCCCGACCAGGGGAACTGGTCGATGGGGGTCGCTTCTTTCAGGCGGTAGCCGCCGTCGACCAGGCTGCGGGCGTCGCGCGCGAAGGTGGTCGGGTTGCAGGAGACGGCGATGACGACGGGCACGCCGGAAGCGGCGATCTCCGCGGCCTGCTCGCGGGCGCCGTTGCGCGGCGGGTCGAAGACCACCACGTCGCCGCCGGACAGTTCGTCGGCCATGACCGGAAAGCGGGCGAGGTCGCGCAGCTCCGCGGTGATGCGGCCGCCACGGTCGGAACGCCGCGCGGCGGCGTCCAGCGCGGCCAGCGACTCCTCCGAGCCTTCCGCCGCGGAGACCTGCAGGCGCCCGGCCAGCGGAAAGCTGAAGGTGCCGCAACCGGCATAGAGGTCGGCGGCGGTCTCGGCACCGGCCGGCACCGCGGCCATGACCAGTTCCGTCAGCAGGGCCTCGCCTTCCGCCGTCGGCTGCACGAAGCCGCCGGGCGGCGGCACCACCGCCACGCCGCCGAAGGTGAGGATCGGATCGCGGCGCAGCGCCAGGGGCGTCGGCGCCTCCTGGCCGTCGGACCACGACAGCCGCGCCAGGTCGCTCGCCGCGGCGAAGGCGGCCAGCGCCTCGCGGTCCTCCAGCCCGAGCGGCTGGCGCGAGTCGACGAGGAGGTCGATGCCGGTCTCGCAGAGCGTCGCGGTCGCCCGCGCCTGCTCCTTGATTTCCAGCAGCGGCTCGAGAAGTTCGTGCAGCGGCGCGATCAGCGCCTGCAGTTCCGGCACCACCAGCAGACAGGCATCGATATCGGCAAGCTGGTGCGACTCGCGTTCGTAGTAGCCGAGCAGAAGTTCCCGCGCAGTGCGCAGGACCGACCAGGTGATGCGGCGGCGCCGGCCCGGCGCGACCCGCCGCAGAGGATGGAGTGTTTCCGGCGTCAGGTCCTTGCGGGCCAGCGCCACGCTGAGCTGGTCCTGCTTCCAGGCGGCGTAGGCGCTGTCTTCCATGTGCTGCAGGGCGCAGCCGCCGCAGGGCCCGAAGAAGGGGCAGGGCGGCTCGGCGCGGTTGGGCCCGGGTTCCAGCAGCTCGATCACCTCGCCCTTGAAGCCGCCGCCGCGCTCGCCGGTGACGCGCGCCAGCACCCGGTCGCCGGGCACGGTCTGGGCGAGGAACAGCGGGCGCCCCTCGGCGCTGGCGAGGCCGTCGCCCTTGGCGCCGAGGCCCTCGACGACGACCTCGAGCTGGCGGCCGCCGCCGCGCCGCGCCTTACGCCGCATGGGCCAGCTCCCGCTCTGCACTCTCCGCGATCATTCAAGAACTTCCGCTGTTTTGCGGGCGGACTTTGCGCGATTGCCCCCCGATAGACAAGAAGCGGAACGAGGGGGCTGCCGGGGACACCCCTTTTGGCATCAAATTTTAACTGGCCAGCGGCGGCGCGGGCCTGTGTGATAGCCGGATGATACGGATACTCATGTTCCTGCTGAAATGCGTGGTCGGCCTCTTCGCCGCGGTCGGCTTCCTCCTCATCGCCGCCGTGGTCGCCGCGGCGGTCTTCCTGCCGCGCTTCGACGAGTTCCGGCCGGAACCGGTCGAGATGTCGGACAACACGGTGCTGTTGCTCGACCTCGCCGACGGGGTGATCGAACAGCGCCCGGACAACCCGCTGGCGCGCGCCTCGCTGGGCGGCGCGCTGGTACTGCGCGACATCGTGGAAACACTGCACGCGGCCGGCGGCGACGACCGGGTGAAGGGCCTGGTGATCCGCGCCGGCTGGGGCACGCCGGGCCTCGCCCAGATGCAGGAGCTGCGCGACGCCGTCGCCGACTTCCGCGCCCAGGGTAAGCCGGTGACCGCCTTCGCCGAGACCTTCGGCGAGGCCGGCAACGGCACCCTGCACTACTTCCTGGCCAGCGCGGCCGGCGAGGTCTGGATGCAGCCCTCCGGCGACCTCGGCATGACCGGCTTCGCCCTGCAGCAACCCTTCCTGAAACCGCTGCTCGAGGATATCGGCGTACGCACCCAGGTCGCCCAGCGTGAGGAGTACAAGGGCGCCATGAGCTTCCTCAGCGAGGACTCGCTGCCGGCGCCGCAGCGCGAGAACCTGCAGCGCTATCTCGATTCCGCGCTCATGCAGATCGTCACCGCGGTGGCCGAGGCGCGCAACCTGGAGGCCGGCGCCCTGCGCGACATGGTCGACCGCGCGCCCTACCGCGGCGCCGAGGCGCAGCGCCTGGGCCTGATCGACAGGCTGGGCTACTGGGACGAGGTCGAGGGCGCGGTGGAGGACGCCGCCGGCGCCGAGGTCACCTGGCTGCCGCTCGGTCGCTACGAACCCCTCGAGCCTGAAAGCGACGCGGAGCCGGCGGTCATCGCCCTGGTGCACGGTGCCGGGCCGATCCTGCTGGCGCAAGGCGAGAACGATCCGCTGTTCGGCCGCGTCACCATGGGCGCCGTCGACGTCGCCGAGGTTCTGGCGACGGCGATCGACGACCCGGAGGTCGCCGCCATTGTCTTCCGCGTCGACAGCCCCGGCGGCTCCTACGTTGCCTCCGACACCATCTGGCGCGAGGTGCAGCGCGCCCGCGACCTCGACAAGCCGGTCATCGTCTCCATGGGCAACCTCGCCGCCTCCGGCGGCTACTTCGTGGCGGCGCCCGCCGCGCGCATCGTGGCGCAGCCGGGGACCCTCACCGGCTCTATCGGCGTGGTCGCCGGCAAGGTCTCGCTGCGCGGACTCTGGGCCGACATCGGGGTGAACTGGGACGGCGTGCAGGCCGGCCGGCGCGCCGCCCTGTGGAACCCCAACGCGCCCTTCAGCAGCGACGAATGGGACTGGCTGCAGCAGACGCTGGACGCCACCTACGCCGACTTCACCGGCAAGGTGGCCGCCGGGCGCGGCCTGACGCGCGAAGAGGTGCTGGCGGTCGCCAAGGGACAGATCTGGTCCGGCAGCGATGCTCTGGCGGCGGGACTGGTCGACGCCCTGGGCGGCTATCGCACCGCCGTCGAGCTGGCCAAGGAAACCGCCGGCCTGCCGGCGGATGCGCGGGTGATCCTGCAGTCCTTCCCCGAGGCGCGCGATCCTTTCGCCGCCTTCTTCGAGGACACCCTGGGCGGCAGCATCGAAAGCCCCGGCGTGGCAGCGCTGCTGCGCGGACTGGCCCGCGTCGCCGGCGCGCTGGCGCCGCTGGTGGAGGCGGCCGAGAGCGTCACCCGTGATCCGCGCAGCCTGACCTTGCAATCGCCGGCGGCGTCACCCGTGCGGTGACATAGCGGGCGGGCCGTCCTTGCGGCCCGCCCAAGGTCCCTCCATATTCAGTCCCCATGACAGTCCCTCCTTCCCTCTCCCTCGCTCTCTGGGCGACCAACCTTTCGACGCCGCTGAACGGGCTCGGCGCCTGGGCCGCGCATGTCGAGGCCAAGATGGCCGAGGCGGCCGCCGCCGGCGCCAGGCTGCTGGTCATGCCCGAATACGCCTGCGAGGCCTGGCTGTCGTTCAAGCCGGAGGGACTTGCCCCGAACCGGGAGATCGCCTGGATGGCCGAGCAGGCCCCGGCCGCGCTCGACCTGCTGCGCCCGCTGCCGGCGAAGCACGGTATCGGCCTGCTCGCCGGCACCATGCCCTGGCCTTTCGACGGCGGCTTCAGCAACCGGGCCTGGCTGCTGCTGCCCGACGGCCGCGTCATCGCGCAGGACAAGCTCTCGCTCACCCCCGGCGAGCAGGACCCGGAGAACTGGGACCTGGTGCCGGGCCAGGAACTGCGCCTCGTCGAGTGGGAGGGACTGAGGGTCGCCACCCTGGTCTGCCTCGACATCGAGATGCCGGCGCTGTCGGTGAAGCTGGCGCCGCTCAACCCCGACCTGATCCTGGTGCCCTCGATGACCGCCAAGCTGTCCGGCCATTCGCGCGTCTTCGGCTGCGCCAAGGCGCGCGCCGTGGAGCTGATGTGCGCGGTGGGCGCCACCGGCACCATCGGCTGCGCACCCGGCACAACGCAGAACCCGACCAACGTCTCGGCCTGCGCGTTGTATGTTCCCTGCGAACCCAGCCTCGGCATGACCGGCGTCTTCGACGCCGTGGCACCGCTGGGCGAGGACCGCGGCGACGGCCCCATGCTGGTGGTGCGCGACATCCCCTTCGCCGAGATCCGCCGCCTGCGCGAGGCGGGCGCCGAGGTCTGGCCCGGCGCCTGGCGCGCCGACCATCTGACCGTGATTCAGGATCCCGCGAATTGAAGACCGTCTACAGCGAAAAGCACCGCCTGCACCACGCCAAGTTCGAACTGATCGACGGCAAGATGAAGCCCGCCGTCGAGATGCCCTCGCGCGCCGAAACGGTGCTGGAAAGGGTGGAAGCCGTGGGGCTCGGCCCGGTGATCGCCCCCGAGGCGCATGGCCGCGACCCGATCGTGAAGATCCATGCCCCGAACTACGTGGATTTCCTGGAGCGCGCCTGGGACCTCTGGACCGAGACCGGACGGGACTATGACGCGCTGCCGCTGTCCTGGCCGGTGCAGGGCCTGCGCCGGGTGGAGCCGGACCACATCGACGGCAAGCTCGGCTACTACTCCTTCGATGCCGGCTCGCCGATCACCGCCGGAACATGGGAGGCCGCCACCTCAGCCGTCGACGTGGCACTGACCGGCGTCGACCTGGTGCAGGGCGGCGCGCGCGCGGCCTTTGCGCTGTGCCGGCCGCCGGGCCATCACGCGGCGGCCGACTTCTACGGCGGCTACTGCTTCCTCAACAACGCCGCCATCGCCGCGCAGTCCTTCATCGATGCCGGCGCCAGGCGCGTCGCCGTGCTGGACGTCGACTACCACCACGGCAACGGCACCCAGGCGATCTTCTACGACCGGCCGGACGTGTTCTTCGCCTCGATCCACGCCGACCCGCGCCAGGAGTATCCCTTCTTTCTCGGCCATGCCGAGGAAACCGGCGCGGGCGCCGGTGCCGGCTGCAACGCCAACTATCCCCTGCCCTGGGGCAGCGGATTCGATGCCTGGGGCGCCGCGCTGGACGACGCCTGCAAGAAGATCGCCGCCTTCGCCCCACAGGCGCTGGTGATCTCGCTGGGCGTCGACACCTTCGAGAAGGATCCGATCTCGCACTTCAAACTGAAGATCGAAGACTACCCGAAGATCGGCGCGGCCATCGCCGCGCTCGGCCTGCCGACGCTCTTCGTCATGGAGGGCGGCTACGCGGTGGCGGAGATCGGCATCAATGCGGTGAACGTGCTGACGGGGTTCGAGGAAAGCTAGCTCCCCCTCTCTCCTCGTGGGAGAGGGTTCTTTCGTGCCACCAGCAGGAATTCCTTGTTGCCCTCGGGGCCGGTGATGGGGCTCTCGACGATGCCCTCCACCTGCCAGCCTTCCTGAGCGTTCACCCAGGCTTCGATGCGCGCGCAGACCTCTTCGTGCAAGGCCGGATCGCGCACCACGCCGCCCTTGCCCACGCGCTCCTTGCCGACCTCGAACTGCGGCTTGATGAGCACCGCCATGGCCGCCCGGTCTTTCATCAGCGCGAGCGGCGCCGGCAGCAGGACCTCGAGGCCGATGAAGCTGGCATCGC